>JAITQY010000090.1 GCA_031288675.1 Oscillospiraceae bacterium
CTGTTCTGACGTCACAGGGTGTTATCGACGGATTCCCCGACGGAACATTTGACCCCAACAGCGAACTAACTTCTGCACAATTTATCAAAATGGTATGCGCCTCAGTAATTCCGGCGTGGTTAGACGGCATAAGTTCCGAAGGCTATGCTAACTGGGCAGAGGCTTACTATTACGCCGCATTAGATAACGGGCTTATCCGTGACGGCGAATTTGACATTGAGAAACTTAATGACCCGATCAGACGCTATGACGCTTCGCTTTTACTGTCACGCGCACTTGATTTTCGTCTCGAAGCTCCGTTACAGGTTTCATCCGGAATTGCCGTTATGATTGCTGATAACTCTGATATTCCGGCACGGTATCTGCACGGAGTTCAGCTTGGATACTCTGAGGGTTTGCTCACGGGTTACGCTGATAAGAAGTTCAACGGAGATAATCATCTTACACGCGCGGAGGGAGCAACGCTTATCCATCGGCTTATAGACGATACTAAGCGCGTTTCTCTTAACGAACAGGTCACTCCTCCGGAAGAACCACAACCCCAAAATGTCCTGATTGATGACCCGTATCTGCCGCTTCCTCTGACCGACCCGGAAACTTCGCCAGCTCCCGATACCCTGCCTCAACAGCCGGTTTCAGGCGGCAAAGCCGCATTTATCGGTAACAGTTTAATTCACGGACTGTATCTATACGGCAAAGATGATAAGCCAGATTATTACTTCTCCACCGGAATCAGCATTTTCAAAACGCTGTCTTCGGAGTTCAGCACTTCTTACGGTACGCAAACCACGCTCGCGGACGCTTTGCCCGGCAAGGATTATTCCAAGATATATTTGCTGTTCGGAATAAACGAGTTAGACGCAAACACGAAGCGATTCCGCAACGCCTACAGCGAAGTAATTTCCCAAATCAAGCAGTATTGTCCTGACTCCGAAATCTGCGTTATCAGCGTACTTCCAGTAAGCAAGGAGCGCAACGACGGTTCCGCCGTATTTACCCAAGAACACGTTAAAGGTTTCAATGACGCGTTAAAGGAACTATGTGCTGAGAACAGCTGTACCTATGTTGATATTTATACACTCCTTGCGGACAATGACGGCTATTTGCCCGCGTCCTCGACTTGGGATGGCATCCATCTAAATAACGGCGTCTATGTCACTTGGGCTGACTTCCTTAAATCATAACTCAACAACTGTAACGCCCGCATCACCCTCGCCGTAGTTACCCATACGGAACTTTTTAACAAGCTTGTTCTTCTTCAGCGCGTTCTGTACAGCAGTACGGAGCGCGCCAGTGCCTTTACCGTGTATTACGCGCACACTAAGCAAGTTTACCTGAACCGCAACTGACAAATAACGTTCCACTGCGTCCACCGCTTCGTGACTGTCCATTCCGCGCAAGTCTATCTCCGAAGTCACTGATAGCGTAGACAGCGCCGCCGCGCTCTTTTCCATATACTTTTGCGTTTCACTCTTAACATCATCTAATAACCTAACTTCGTTGGCAGCCGCTCTAACCGTCAAAATACCTGCGCGAAGCTCTAATTCGCCGTCACTGCCGATAGCTATGACGTCCGCGCGCGTTCCGAATTTAAGCAGCTGAACGACGTCGCCTACTCTGATTTCACGGAAGTTCCATTCCGCCGCGTCAACTTCTTCCTCCTCTCCCGCAGAAAGAGCATTCTCTGCATCGTTAAGTTCTTTGAAAGCTTCGGCAGGATTTGCGCCTGTAGTTTTTGCGATTTCCAAAGCTTTACGCACAGCCGCGCGCGCCTCCTTAATTATGGATTCCGCTTGAAGCTTTGCGCTGCGTGTCGCTTTATTTTTCTCCTCTTCAAGGAATTTACGAAGCTTCTCCGCGTCATTGCGTTCGCGCTCAAGCTCCGCGCTTTTAAGCCGCAGTTCCTCGCTTGCGTTTTCCATCTGCTGACGCTTTTCCTGAAGCGCCGCAATCACAGAGTCAAACTCCGCATTGTCACGGTCAATACGCTCTTTAGCATCCTCAATAACCGCAGACATAAGACCAAGCCGCTCCGATATGGCAAACGCGTTACTTTTGCCGGGAATTCCTGTAATCAAGCGGTATGTCGGCTTTAATGTCTCAACGTCAAATTCACAGCTTGCGTTTTCTACCCCTGCTGTTTGCAGCGCGTACATTTTAAGCTCCGCATAATGCGTCGTAACCGCCAGCTTAGCGCCGTGCTTTCGCGCGAACTCTATTATAGCAATTGCAAGCGCCGCGCCCTCCGCCGGGTCCGTACCGGCTCCAAGCTCGTCAAAAAGAACAAGCGCGTCAGGTTCATAGCGTATTTCGCCAAGGATTTCTACGATATTCTTCATGTGACCGCTGAAAGTCGAGAGCGATTGCTCAATGCTCTGCTCATCGCCGATGTCAGCAAGTATTTCGCTGAACACCGGAAGTCTGCTGCCGCTATCCGCCGGAACACAAATTCCGCAAGCCGCCATAGCGCACAGAAGTCCAAGCGTTTTCAAACTGACTGTTTTGCCGCCGGTATTAGGTCCTGTAATAACAAGAGTATCTTGCTTAGTACTCAGCGTAATGTCAATCGGCACTGCCTCCGATTTCGGCAAAAGCGGATGCCGTGCCCGTTTGATTCTGATTTCGCCGTTTGAAGTAAGTACCGGCTCTGTACCGCGTATCTCCGTGCTGTACTCCGCTTTGGCGAATATAACGTCAAGTGAAGTAAGCGTCTCCCAGTTAGTAAGAATATCATCGGCAAAGCTTGCCGTATCCGCGCTTAACTCAGCAAGAATACGGTCTATTTCCGCCTTTTCTTTTGACTCTAACTCTCTGATTTCATTGTTCGCCTGCACTACCGTCATCGGCTCAATGAACAAAGTCGCGCCGCTGGAACTTGCATCGTGAACGATACCGGGTACAGACCCCTTATGCTCAGCCCGTACAGGCACAACAAACCGTCCGCTGCGCTGAGTTATAATATTTTCCTGCAAAACTTTCTGGTATGTTGGAGATGAAATGATTTTTTGCAGTACGTCGCGTACTTTACCGTTTGCCGCTTTAATGTGCCGCCGTATAGCGCTCAGTTCCGGCGAAGCTTTATCTGCAATTTCATCCTCACTGACTATCGCGTTACCGATTTTGTCTTCTAAGAACCGGTTAGGGCGAAGCGCCCAAAATCGCGGCGCAAGGGAGTTATTATTACAGCCCTCGCCATATGCGGAAATCTCACGCGTTGCGCGCAAAACCGAAGATATGTTCAGCAGCTCCCGCGTATTTAATTGTCCGCCTAGCTTAGACCGCGACAGCGCGGCACGAATATCACGCACTCCGCTGAATCCGGGTGACGCTTTGACTTCCGTCATCTTTATTGCGTCTGAAGTTTCTTGCAGAAGCCGCGTCACTTCTTTGGCGTCAGACGAGGGACGCAGCGTTCCTGTAAGCTCTTTCGCCGCATCGCTTCCTGCGTGGAACGCCGCGTTGGCAAGCACTTGCGGAAGCTCTATTGTCCGCAGTGATTTTTCTATAAGTTCCTGATTCATTAAATTTCTCCTAAATCAAATGCTCGCGTATCTCGTCAAACGAAGCGAATCCGGCAAGTTCGGCAATACGTGATTCAAACGCGGTTTGAAAAGCCGCGATTTCCGGCGTATCTATCTTAGCCAGCGTGTCATATCCCCTCGCAAGCAAACGGAATAGATCCGGCTCCGGAACATCGCTGTCCGCAACAGTTTCGGCTATCTTCGCCATATACGCCGCAAGTCCGAATTTCTCATACGATTTCCGCAGTCCGATAAATTCTGTTATCGTTGACGCTTCCTTCAATTCCCATTTTCCACGTCTGCTTCGCATTGTCATCTCGGAACACGAAAACGGCTCCGTATATCCGCCGTGAGAGTAGGCTGTAACTACGATTTTCTCGCCTTTCTCCGTAAGTACGGTAAGCAACCGCGCGCGCTCCTTGTAATCGGCAAACCGCAATACTATAACTCTAATCGTCTGAAACATAGCCAAATTCTTTAATAAGCCCCGGACGATCCCGCCAGCCCTCTTTAACTTTGACCCAAGTTTGTAAGAATACCTTAGTACCCATAAACCGCTCTATATCACGGCGCGCAAGCTCCCCGACGCGTTTGATTGCCGCTCCGTTCTTTCCGATGATGATACGCTTATGAGACTGCCGTTCACAGTAAATCGTTGCTTCTATGTCAATGATTTCCGTGTCAATGCGTTCGGAAAATTTAGTGATTTCCACCGCCGTACCGTGGGGTATCTCCTGATCCAAACAGATAAGAAGTTTCTCGCGTATCAATTCCCCAACTACCGCGCTGTCAGGCTGGTCGGTAGTCATATCTTCCGGAAACAACGCTTCCCCGTCTTTTGCAAACGCTGCCAGCAGTTTAAGCAGTTCCTCTACCCCGTCTCCGTTCTTTGCCGAAACCGGAACTATTTGTTCAAACACTTCGGAGTATTTTTCAATCACCGGAAGCAGTTCCGCCTTGTTTTCTAACGTGTCAATTTTGTTAATTACAAGTAACGCAGGTACGTTGCTGCCTTTTATAAGCTGCTCCATCTCCGCGTCCTGACGGTCTCGGTCAATTAAATACAGTACCGCGTCCGCTCCTCCGAAACTGCTTTTCACAGTGCGGTCCATATACTCGTCAAGTTTATTCTTCGGCGTATGGAATCCAGGCGTGTCAACGAACACAAACTGAACCCCGTTTCGTGCAGTTACCGCGTAAATGCGTGTTCGCGTCGTCTGCGGCTTTGGCGATACGATAGCGATTTTTTCGCCCGCAAACGCGTTTGCCAGCGTACTCTTGCCCACGTTAGGACGTCCTACAACCGCGACTACTGCGGTCTTTGTTATCTTTTGTTTTGTCATTCTGCTCCTTATCTGTTAAGCCCTATCAAGCGCATTATTTCTTCTTCCTTTGCGCGCATTGCCGCGCGTTCTTCGTCTCCGTTTACGTGGTCGTAGCCAAGCAGATGCAGTACGCTGTGAACGCACAAATACGCCGTCTCGCGCTCCGTGCTATGCCCATACTGCCGCGCCTGAACGCGTACCTTGTCAACGCACAAAGCTATATCCCCTCCTCCGTTATCGTCCGGAAATGACAGCACATCCGTAATATGGTCTGTATCCCGAAATCCCCGGTTGAGTTTCCGTATCTCATTTCGTCCGCACAGAAGAACGCTGACAAACCCGTCCGAATTTTCAGCCTCCAGCGCGGCATTTACTGCGCTTCGTATTATTCGGTACGGAACAGGACGCTTTACTCCGCGCGAACGTCTTATTTCTATCCTTTGTTCATTCATACGCTATCTCAGTTTATCCTCTCGAAGAACTGTTCGCAAATTATTTATGATTACACAAAATATTTCTCTTGACAAATCAGAAACTTTGTGCTATAATACAGGAGTAATGATTAGTGACTAATATTTAATGATTAATGGTTCTGTAAGCTAAACCCGTCCCACCGTAGGGGCGAGCACTGCTCGCCCGACTCCCTCTCGTCCCCCGTAGGGCGCTACCCCGTCTTAATTTCCAATTTGCAATTTTACCGCATCCCTCGTCTCCTAACTCCTACTACCTAACGCCTATCGCCTGAAGTTTGGCTTCTCTTTTCATAAGCCGCAATGATACGCTGAACGAGTTCATGTCTTACTACGTCTGCACCTGTCAGGTTAACGATCCCGATTCCGGGTACGCCTTTTAACACTTTCACGGCGTCTTTCAGTCCGGAAAGCTTGTCCGGCGGCAAGTCAATTTGAGTAACGTCGCCTGTTATCACCGCTCTGCTGTTCGCTCCAAGCCTCGTCAGAAACATCTTCATTTGCTCGCGGCTTGTATTCTGCGCTTCGTCAAGAATTATAAAGCTGTCGTCAAGCGTCCGACCGCGCATATATGCAAGCGGAGCAACTTCAATGTTTCCTTTTTCAAGATATTTCTGGTAATTTTCCGCGCCGAACATATCAAACAGCGCATCGTTCAGCGGTCGTAAATAAGGGTCAACTTTGCTTTGTAAATCCCCGGGCAGGAATCCAAGACGTTCCCCAGCTTCCACCGCTGGACGCGTCAGAATGATACGGTTGACTTTCTTCGCGCGGAACGCCGTAACCGCCGCCGCTACCGCAAGATATGTTT
>JAITQY010000072.1 GCA_031288675.1 Oscillospiraceae bacterium
TTTGCTTTTCCAGCCCTGACATATTACTTGCCAGCCCGTCTAAAAGCTCACGGTTATGTTCACGGGTTATATACTCATCTTCGGGAGCCGGTATGTCGTTAGCCGTTTCCGGTTCGTCAGTACCTTCCGCTCTATTCGAGTATTTTCGCAACGCAGAGTAAATTCGCCGTCTTATACAGAGCAGAGCAAACGTTTTGAAGCTTGCGCCGCGATGCGGCTCATAGCTTCTTATCGCGGACATCAGCCCGAGCATCCCCTCTTGTGTCAGGTCGTCCGAGTCCCCGCCTTGCAGGTAAAACGCCCTCGCACAATTTTCCGCAAAGCGTGTATACTGCCGCACAAGAGTTTCCTCCGCTGCCGTATCGCCGCTTCGCGCTTGCTGGACTAAAATCAGCTCGCGTTCCGAACTCATCTTTTCTCCCACTTTACGATTGTTACTATAATACACCTTCCAAACCGCATTGTCAAGCTTTTTTTAATATTTTCGTAAATTTTGTTTTTACAGTTCCAGCTATTCTACTTTTCCGGTTTCTATATCGTACACCGCGCCTGCTATTTTAACCGTCTGAAGCTCCGCGCTTTCACGCAGACGCGCTATAGAGTTACGGACGTTTAGCTTAACCGCCGCGGGTTCGTTCCTTTCCGTGCCTATCGCGCCGCTTATTTCCGAAACCAGCTTGCCCAACGAACCCTCAGCGTGATGACCGTGAGCGTCCAGCGCAGCCCCGACAGCTCCGCAGTGAGTGTGTCCCATAACGACTACCAACGGGACATTCAGGTGTCCGACGGCATACTCTACCGTTCCGCGTTCAAAGTCTCCTATAACGTTACCTGCCGTGCGCACGACAAATAGTTCGCCCAATCCTGCTCCGAATATGTGTTCCGGCGGTACTCTGGAATCCGAGCAGGTCACTATCACAGCGTAAGGATGCTGACCGTTAGCGGAAGTGTCCGCTCTTGCCGACGCGTAAGTATCGTCCGCCTCAAGGTATTTCAAGTTTCCATCAATAAGTTTATCCATAGTTTTTTTACTCCCTGTATAATTTCTATTTTGCAGTCAAATATGCACGTGTTCCGCACCTGCCAGAGCTTCAGCAACGAGCGCGTCAATGTCAAGAGCGGCTTCCGCTTCGATTACCTCGTCAAGGCGCGGCTTAGTCTTAGGGTGGCGCGGAGTGAATACCGTGCAGCAGTCTTCATACGGGAGAGCAGAGACGTCGAAAGTATTGATCCTTCTCGCAAATTCAACGATCTCTACTTTGTCCATACCGATAAGCGGACGAAGAACCGGCAGGTCAGTCACCGCGCCGGTAACCGCAAGAGAGTCCTGAGTTTGGCTTGCAACCTGACCGAGACTTTCGCCCGTGATAATACTGCCCGCTCCGTTCTGCTCCGCGATTTGAGCCGCAATCCGGGTCATAAAGCGGCGCGAAATTACCGTAAATAACCGTTCGGGACAGCTGCGGCGTATCTCCTCCTGAATTTTTGTAAAACGCACCATAGCTACAGTAATTTTTTCACACCACGGGAGGAGAATTTTAGCTATGTCCATCACTTTTTGACGCGCAAGCTCTGAAGTATACGGCGGCGACAGAAAATGCACCGGAATAATTCGCAGTCCGCGCCGCGCCATCATCCAGAGCGCGACAGGGCTGTCGATACCTCCGCTAAGCAGCGCGACCGCGCGACCAGACGTACCCACAGGAAGTCCTCCGCCGGCTTTGATACCCTGCCTCTGCATCTCAGCATAAAGATATGCGTTCTCGGCTCGGATTTCAACTTTTACTGTTAGTTCCGGATTATGAACGTCAACTGTAACATCCGGAAACGCTTCCGCAAGCTCGCCGCCTACGTATTGAGAAAGTTCAATTGACGTCATCGGGAACTGTTTATCCGCGCGCTTGGTCTCCACCTTAAATGAGCGCGCCGTCAAGAACTCCGGCAGCTGCTTAGCAGCCGCGAGAATCGCGTCCTTGTCCTTATCAACTGCGGCGGCAAACGCGATTGCGGATATACCGAACGTCTTTTTGCAAAGCTCTAAAGCTTCGTCCATATCGGCTGTACCGTCCGGCTCAACATATATGATAGACTGCGCCGCATATATTTTGAACGCGCCGCACGGCTCCAATTTACGCTTCAGATTCTTTACGAGAACATCCTCAAAGTTTTTGCGGTTCAAGCCTTTGAGTACTAATTCCCCAAGTTTTAATAAAAAGATTTTGTTCAATGGCGCACCCTTTCGAGATAGCAGATAATATAAATTCTTTATAGGACAAGTATCGCAAAAAAGAGGAACTAATAATGCTATGAAGATCTATAAGTAAGTTTGGAGTTTTATTGTGTCCGGCTATGTGTTGACCAAATAAGAATAAATCGCGGTTATATGCTGCTCATACTTATTGGGGTGACGTTTTTCGTCAAAGAGTATACGCGACAGTTTAGTTCGTATTTCGGCGATAAGTTTCTCGTCCCGCAAGATAAGGTGTGTTCCTTGCGAAGTGTACTCTCCGGTTATAAACGCTTCGGTAACAGGCAGGACGTTACTAATTTTATAGATAGCGATCCTGTTAGTATGCCCAATATGGTAATAACAAGAGCGAATATCCTTGTCAGGCAGAGCGCAAAATTGTTGTATACGGTTAAGTTGTACTGAATTACGATGTTCTGCATCGCTCGTAGGAATAGCCCAGTAAATATTCGCATAATCTTTATCTTGGAAACAACAATAAATAGGTCGATCCTTTCTATCACTATATTTTCCTCCGAGCTGTTTAATAATGCTAATATATTGATAAGATAACTTATAGAACCCTGTTGGTTTCATATATTTCCCTTCTTTTGTAAAAGAGAGGAACTCCCTCGCGGAAGCAACGGAGTTCTTCTTCAAACCGCGAATTTATCACGCCTGCGGTAAGCGTATTCAGTCAAACCGCGAATTTATCACGCCGTACGGTAGGCGTATTCGGTCAAACCGCAAATTTAGCTCCGCCTGCGGTAAGCGGATATGGGTGTTACCACCCGATACTATTATTATACGCTGATACGCTGAATATGTCAAGGCAATTTATAAATATTTTTTATCATCCTATTATACGCTCCCGCCGGTGCCGCTTATATCACTCCGACGGCGTGCCTTGTAACGTGACAGCTAATATTCACAACCGCCGGAAGTCCGGCAATGTGCGTCGGAAGCGCGTCAATGTTCACACCAAGCGCCGTGTAACGTCCGCCAAATCCCTGCGCTCCGATGCCAATCGCATTGACCTTTCGCAAGACATTGCGCTCCATTTCGGCATAAAATACGTCAACGTTCGGAGTATCAATAGGGCGCAGAAGCGCCTTCTTAGCCGCCACCGCACAGGCGTCAAGAGTTCCGCCGAGAGCCGCGCCGATTATAATCGGCGGACACGGTTTGGAACCCGCAGTATTAACTACGCCTGCCATCCAGTCCTCAATGACCTCACGCGTATCGGTGGGGTTGAACATTCGCGAGGCGGACATATTCTCGCTTCCAAAACCTTTGGGGGCGGCTGTGAGTTTGATATTAGTTCCCTCTACAAGTTTCGTATAAATCACGGCTGGAGTGTTATCGTCCGTGTTCACGCGCCGCAAAGGGTCGCGCACAACACTGCAGCGGAGTTTGCCGTCATAGTAGGCTTTGCGTACGCCGGCATTTACCGCGTCCTCAAATAGTCCGCCTGTAATGTGTACATCCTGACCGATTGCGGCGAATACCACCGCCATTCCGCAATCCTGACAAATAGGCAGTCCGGACGCCGCCGCGAATTTGAAGTTCTCTACGATAACCTCTAAGGCGGTACGCGAGGCGGTGTTATGTTCCGTTTCAGCGGCGCACTCCAAAGCGATACCTATGTCCGGCGGCAGGTAGGTATTAGCCGTAAGAAACAGGCTTGCGGTAAGTTCAGTTATTTGTCCGGCGTTAATAGTTCTTATCATTTGCAGCGGCTCCAAAAATATTCCAATATTTCCTATATTATCTGAAAAGAAGTCTCAATTCTACAATCTTCGCTATTTACAATCTTTAGTAAGTTAGTTATATTATGGGTACAGCTTATCCAATGGCGTAAGGCTCGCAAAGGAGCGGGTCTTGGGGTTTGAGAACCCCGAAGTTCATATCTTTATCCCACAACCCTATCTTCGGCGGTTAGGTTCTTCGGAATCCAACCGCCACCTTTTTTGCCGGCAGAAAGCAGTAACGGCGGTATATTGCGATAGAAACGCACAACCGCAAAGGAGAAGTTTTCACTTTAGTTTGCCTATGAAGCGTTCTAAGCGGACTAACGCTTCTTTTATGCAGGCTTCACTTGCGGCATAGCACATACGCGCGAAACCCTCTCCGCCCGCGCCGAACGCCGAGCCGCTTACCACCGCAACGCCCTCTTCCATAAGGAAGCGTTCACAGAACTCATCACTCGTCAGTCCGAATTTTCCGATGTACGGGAAGAGATAGAACGCGCCCTTAGCGTCGAAGCAGTCAATTCCGATCGCGCGAAGTCCGCCGCGCAGAAGTTTGCGGCGTTCATCGTAGGATGCGCGCATTTTGGCAATGTCTCCGTCACCTTCTTTGAGCGCTTCTACAGCCGCGTATTGGCTTGCCGTAGGCGCGCACATAATAGCGAACTGGTGCAGTTTGGTCATCTGTTTAATCACATCGGCGTGAGCGCACGCGTATCCGAGCCGCCAGCCTGTCATTGAATACGATTTACTGAACCCGTTTACGACGACCGTACGCTCTTTCAGTCCCGGAATATTCGCCGGAGAAACGTGACGCTCCTCACCGTAAGTAAGTTCCGCATAGATTTCGTCAGAGAGTATCATAACGTCTGTTACGCGCAAAATCTGACCGATTTCTTCCAAATCGGAGCGGCGCATTACCGCACCTGTAGGGTTACAGGGATACGGAAGAATCAGCAGTTTAGTCTTAGGCGTGATAGCCGCACGAAGCTCCGCGCCGGTAAGCCGGAATTCGTTCTCCGCTTTGGTGACAACGCGCACAGGAACTCCTCCCGCCATCACCGTAAGAGGTTCATAACAGACGAACGACGGGGAAACGATGATAACCTCATCGCCCGGATTTACAAGGCTGCGAATACCAAGGTCTATTGCTTCACTGCCGCCGACCGTAACCAAAATCTCATTTGCCGGGTGATATTCCAAATCAAACCGGCGTTTAAGATATTTGGATAGTTCCTCGCGAAGGCTCATGAAACCGGCGTTTGCGGAATATTTAGTCCAACCCTTTTCAAGGCTGTAAACTCCGGCGTCGCGAATATGCCACGGAGTTTGAAAATCCGGCTCACCGATAGACAACGAGATAGCATCCGGCATTTGCTCCAAAAGCTCAAAGAATTTCCGGATACCGGACGGCTGTAACGAGGTCACGCTTCGCGACAAAATGTTCGAGTAGTCCATCAGACGAACAGCCCCCGTTCCTCTTGCTCAGGCGGTGGATTAAGTATAACGCCGCTCTCTTTGTATTTCTTCAGTATGAAGTGCGTAGCGGTGCTGATAACTCCTTCTATAGTGGACAATCGCGCGAATACGAAGTTTGCCACCGCGCCCATAGTCGTACCCTCTATAATCACACACAGGTCATACACGCCGCTCATAAGATACAGCGACGTGACCTCCTCGAATTGGTAAACGCGCTCGGCAATACGGTCAAACCCTACGTCACGGTTCGGCGAAATTTTAACCTCTATTAGCGCGGTAACAAGCTCAGTTTCAGGAATTTGCATATTAATGTATCCTTTCAGAGTTTTATTGATTATAACACGGCGGAGAGCAATTTGCAACGGTGAATTCAAGTTAGCCGGCAGTGAACGATAGAGCCGCAGGGCAACAATTTACCATTCGTCATCGCCGGCGCGTTCGGGAATAACGAGTTCCATTGCGGCGATTGCGACCTCTATCATACTATCATCGGGTTCGTAGACCGTGAAGTTCTGAATCCATCTGCCCGGCGCGGATAGCGCACGGGTAAGCCAGTTGTCATAGCGTCCTACAAGGCGGTTGAATTCATAGCTTATCGCTACCACTACCGGAAGCAGAAGCAACCGAAACACTATACGCAGAAGCGGATTCGACCACGTAATCACGGAGAACACGAGAATGCTGATTATCATCACGACAAACAGGAAGCTCGTACCGCATCGCGGATGCTCTTTACGCTGGATGCGGACGTTTTCTACGGTGAGAGGCAGCTTAGCCTCATAGCAGAATATAGTTTTATGCTCCGCGCCGTGATAGCGGAATACCCGCTGAATATCCGGCGTCTTGCCGACAAGAATTATGTAGGCAAGGAATATCGCAACGCGGATAACGCCCTCCGCGACAGTGAGCCAAATATGGTTAGTAATGATCTTCCCGAGCAATCCGGCGATAAGAGTCGGCAACAGGATAAACAGACCTATACTAATCACGATAGCGAACGCGGTGACAAGTGTCATCAGCGCTTTTTGCCCTTTTTCGTCCTTGCCGAATTTGCTCTCCAGCCATTTGTCAAGTTTAGATTCCTGAGCCGCCTGTTCCTCTTCCGGAAGCTGCTCCACAGAGAAGAATATGGCTCTGACCCCCGCAACCATTGAGCCGCCGAAGTTCACTACTCCGCGGACGAACGGCAATCCGAGTACAGGATATTTGTCTTTAATAAATTTCAGTTCTTCCGTTTTGGTAACAAGACCTTACGGAGTACGCACGACCATAGCCTGACGCTTAGGTCCGCGCATCATTATGCCCTCAATAAGCGCCTGTCCTCCTATAGTTGTTTTGTATGTTTGGTTTCTTTTGTTTTTCATTTGTTCCTCCGGAGTTGGTAGTCAGCGGACAGTTCAGCCGCCTTTCCGCATTTCTATCAGTTGGTCGCGAATCACGGCTGCAAGCTCAAATTCCAACGCTTTGGACGCTTTCGCCATATCTTTTTCAAGCTTAGTGATAACCTGATCGCGTTCTTTCTTCGTCATCTTTACGCCGTCTTTCTTCGCTGAGGGTTCAGCCGCCGTACTGCTGATTTCGAGCGTATCACGGACGCTTTTAATTATCGTCTTAGGAACGATTCCGTGTTCCAAGTTGTATGCCGTTTGAATCTCGCGGCGGCGGTTAGTTTCGTCAATAGCCATTTGCATACCGCGCGTAACTGTGTCGGCATACATTATCACCATACCGTTAGCGTTGCGCGCGGCGCGTCCGATAGTCTGAATCAGCGAGGTATAGTTACGCAGAAAACCCTCTTTATCAGCGTCCAGTATAGTGACAAGGCTGACCTCCGGCAGGTCAAGCCCCTCGCGCAGCAGGTTGATTCCGACAAGCGCGTCGAACTCACCGAGCCGCAGGTCGCGGATGATTTCCATACGCTCTAAACTGGTAATATTGTGGTGGATATACCTGACACGAATACCTACTTTACGCAAATACGCGGTCAGGTCTTCCGCCATTTTTTTAGTGAGCGTAGTCACCAGTACACGCTCATTGCGCTGAGCGCGGACATTGATTTCGGCAATAAGGTCATCAATCTGCCCCTCAGTCGGGCGGACAGATATTTCCGGGTCAATAAGTCCGGTCGGACGGTTGATAAGCTCCGTAATGTTGGAGCTGCGCGTGCGTTCGTACTCCGCAGGTGTTGCGGAAACGTAAACGACCTGCTTGATTTTTTTGTTAAATTCATCAAAGTTCAGCGGTCTGTTATCAAACGCGCTTGGCAACCGGAAGCCGTATTCGATAAGCGTGTTTTTGCGCGCGCGGTCACCGGCATACATAGCTCTTACCTGCGGAACCGTAACATGGCTTTCGTCAATAAACAGCAGAAAATCATCCGGAAAGTAGTCAATAAGGGTCATAGGCGGACTGCCCGGCTCCCGTCCGCTGATAACGCGGCTGTAATTCTCTATGCCGCTGCAGTATCCAAGTTCCTGAATCATCTCTATATCGTACCGCGTCCGCTGGCTGATACGCTGCGCTTCAAGAAGTTTGCCCTCGCTTTCAAAGAGAGAAATGCGTTCTTCCACCTCCGAACGGATGTTCTCCAGGGCGAGCTGAAGCTTGTCTTTTGTAGTTACATAGTGCGAAGCGGGATAAACGGCTATGTGCTTCAGCGTCCGCACGACTTCGCCGGTTACGGCAGTAATTTCACAGATACGCTCAACCTCATCGCCGAACATCTGAACGCGTATAGCATTCTCGCGCGCATAAGTAGGAAATATATCAATAGTATCGCCGCGAACGCGAAACATATTGCGGTCAAACGCCGCGTCGTTGCGCTCATATCGTATCTCCGTCAGCCGGCGAATAATATCCTGCCGCTTGATACGCTCTCCCGGTCGCAGCGATACAACCATCTGCTTGTAGTCAATCGGGTCGCCGAGACCGTAAATGCAGCTTACGGACGCAACCACGATAACATCGCGGCGCTCGAAAAGCGAACTTGTCGCGCTGTGGCGGAGACGCTCAATCTCGTCATTGATTGACGAGTCTTTTTCAATATATGTGTCAGTGTGCGGGATATAAGCCTCCGGCTGGTAGTAGTCGTAGTAGCTGACAAAGTACTCGACGGCATTGTTCGGGAAAAACTCTTTGAACTCGGCGCAAAGCTGAGCGGCAAGAATTTTATTATGGGCAAGCACAAGCGCCGGTCGCTGAACACGCTCAATAACCTTCGCCATAGCGTATGTCTTACCGGACCCGGTTACGCCAAGCAGCGTTTGCTCCGCAGTTCCGCGCTCAACAGCTTCCGAAAGTGAAGTGATCGCTTTCGGCTGGTCACCGGAGGGTTCATATTCGCTTACAACTTGAAATGGAATTTGTTCCATAATATCTCCCGTTTATTTGTGTCTGAGTATTATATCACATTTTGCAAAAAAATTCAAGTATGATTTTGTAAACAATTTGTGATAGAGGTCATAAAAACACTTGACAAACCCTCGCAACTCGTATACAATAAAACAAGTGAAAGAGAGCGATAAAAATGTTAACAGACAGAATGTTTCTGCACACGAAGAAGTTTGATAGTCTGTGGTCAGAATTAGGCTGCGATGATGACGACTTATTGGAGCTTCAAAAAATAATATGCGCTAATCCTCAGGCGGCGCCTGTAATCTCCGGAACAGGCGGGGTCAGGAAAATCCGTGTTGCTTTAGAGGGTCGCGGAAAAAGCGGAGGAGCAAGAGTTCTTTACGCGGATTTTCCGGAGCGAGGTATCGTAGCTCTTCTTTACGCATATCCTAAAAATGAAAAAGAAAATATCACCGCTGAAGAGCGAAAAATCCTCAAGACAATGGCAGAGCAAATAAACAGTAATTGGAGTAACCGAAAATGAGCAAGATGGGACAGGGACTTATAGAAGCAATGCAGGAAGTATTAGACTATTCTGAGGGCAAAACTGAATTGCGTACCACGCGCTTAAACGTAACTCCGGTTCGCGGAGCGTTCAGCGCGGAAGAAATAAAAAATATACGCAAAAAGCTTGATATGACGCAAAGCGTCTTTGCAATCGTCATCGGAGTATCTAAAAAAACCGTAGAATCTTGGGAGTCCGGCAGATACACGCCTGACGGCGCGGCACGGCGGCTTATTTCTGTTTTACAACAGGATCCCGAATTTCCCGAACGTTACGATATTCTCCGCCGCGCTTAATTTAGAATTCTATAAATCAAAAACTCTTATCTTAATTGAAACGGGTCGAACCTTTTATTGATTAAAATCCATACCCATTACGCAGAAGCTATCGGCATAAAGCTCTGCCCGAAGCGGAGCGTAAGTATCGGCGTCGAACCACGTTTTTAGAAGCAGACCTCCGTCGTCAAGACGAATCTCCGAAGCGATTGATTCCGTTTCAATGTACATCTCACGCCACGCATTCATGATGTATCCCTCGCGCCACGCGTTTATTGTGAGCGGAAGCGCCATAAGCGGACTGATTCCGTTAGCGGTAAGCTCGCCTGTGTCAATAAGCGCGCCGTCATAGCGGAGCGTAACGCCTGTATCCTCAATAGACGCGGAAATACCGCTTATGTTATCGGGTTCGCTGACAGAAAGCTCCCCTCTCTTGTCATCGCCGCTGTATGTCAGCAAATATTTATAAACTCTGCCGCCATAGTCGGCGGTAAGGTCAACTGACAGCGTAAGCGACTGCGTTTTAAGATAGTACTGGCGAATATTCAGCATTGCCTGATGTTCGTTCTTTCCTCCGCCAGCACAGGCGCTGAGCAGAAGCGTTATCATTAGCGCGATTACGATCACCGCGCTCTTTTTCATTTAAGACGTTTTCCTTTCTTATACTATAAATATATAAATACACAATATACGCCAATCAACAGGGATGTAATCACAATTTAACTCTGCAATGACACCGGCAGAAAGCTATAGCGTGATTTGTTTGAACGCTTCCGGCAGTTTGCCGATAATATCAGACGGCATCATTGAGTACTCTCCAAGTTCGGCGGCGGCAATGTCGCCGGCTAATCCGTGCAGGTATGCGGCGGTCTGAACCGCGCTGTCAAGCGGCAGCTGTGCAGTCAAAGCGGCTATAACTCCGGTGAGTACATCTCCGCTGCCGCCTTTCGCCATACCCGGATTGCCGGTAGTGTTAACAATAAAATCACCGTTCGGGAACGCGATTACCGTCCCGTTTCCCTTTAACAGCATAATACAGTTGTGTTCACGCGCAAATCGGGTTGCCCGCTCCTCCCTTGAACCGCTGTAGTCAGGCGCAAGACGGCGAAATTCGCCCTCATGCGGAGTAAGCACGACAGGCGCGTCCGCCTTGTCTAATAAATATATACGTTCCGCAAGCGCATTTATTCCATCTGCGTCAATTATAAGAGGAATTTTCGAGTTACGAATTAGTTCCGCAACCAGTTTCCTCGCTTCCGGCGTTCTGCCAAGCCCCGGTCCGATTGCGCATACGGACGCCCAGTCTAACCTTTCCATAACTGCGTCGAGTGTGCGCGGAAAGCTCATAACTTCCGGACAGCTGATCACCGCGGCGGTAATCAGTTCCTCCGGAACCGCCAGCGCGGTAAGCCCCGCTCCGGAGCGCGCGCACGCCTTAGCGCATAACAGCGCCGCGCCGCCCAGTCCCACGCTTCCGGCAACTATCAGCGCTTTGCCGTAGTCGCCTTTATGCGTATCCCGTTCACGTTTTGGCAGTGACGGAATAAATTCGCGCCTCATTGCTTTACCGCGCCGCGCGGGAGGACCTTCGTGATTGCGCCGGCAAGACGCTCAGAGGGGGTAAACAACAGCGCACCGCCGTCATAGCGGAGCACATAGTTTACGCCGCCGTCCATAGTAATTCCCATAGCATTAACCGCCTGTTTATCCTGACTATACTCGCCGCTAAACGGAGTGAACTCCGTAATAGATTTTGTCTTGATGTTAACAAGGTTTTTGCGCTTGCGCTTACCCATAATCTTTATCACATCAAGTTCGCCCTCTGTAAAGGAAGTACTTGCAAAGCTATATTCGTACTCGACACGCGTATAATGCCAGCCAAGTACCGCGAAGTAGACCGCAACCGCGCTCAGCGGCACGTTAAACGGGCGCAGAAAAATATACAACGCCGTAATTACTACAACTGTGCCGAATATTATCAGCGCTTTCAGCAAAGCCGCAGCGCTTCCGGAACGCAGAAGCACTATCTCTTCAACAAAGACGTCCTCGTAAGTTCTCATTTTTTTATCCTTTCAATAAT
>JAITQY010000089.1 GCA_031288675.1 Oscillospiraceae bacterium
GCGTCTGCACAGCCTTCGCGCGTTTGAGGACGTTATGATGGATCTTGCACTGTATCCGGACGAGTGCAACGAGTTCTTTGAGGCGTACACCGAATGGAAACTTGAGGTCTTTAAGCAACTGATAGACAATCTGGATTTAGACATTATTCACAGCCACGACGACCTCGGCGCAAAGAACAAGCTGTTCTTCTCCCCGCAGACGTTCCGTGACCTGCTGAAACCGCATTACGCAAAGCTTTACGGTTATGTCAAATCACGCGGAAAGCTTGTACAGCATCACAGCGACTGCTTTAACGAACCTTTTGCAATCGACTTCGCGGAAATCGGAATTGATATGTGGCAGGGTGCGCTTCCGTCAAACGACATTATCAAACTTCAAAAGGAACTGGATGCACGCGGGCTGAATATGCTAATGATGGGCGGTATTGAGTCAGCTGTCGTTGATAATCCTGACGCTACAGAAGATGAAATCCGCGCGGAAGTACGCCGCGCAATCGACACTTACGGTCCGGGCGGACACTTCCTGCCCTGTATGGGAAGTATCAACTGCCTGTACGAAAAGAACGAAGTAATCTTCATTGACGAGTGCAACAAATACGGTGCGGAGTGGGTCGCGAAGCAGAAATAATTTTGCTTTAACCAATCAGTAACAACTTATTTCCGGGCGGCAGAATTGCCGCCCGGTTTTTAATATATAATCAGAAAGCGACATAGCAATAGCTATGATAATTTAGTATCTATTACTGCATTGACTCTATATACTCTTTATGATATTTTTTGTTAAAACTCCGGCTTGCACGGAATTCACCGTTTTCTTTGATAACCCGCTTCGTACTTCCGCCAGCGCCGAGCGCATATACAGTACGCAGCTCCTCCATCATCACGACGTTATACAGGCACTCCGAGCCAGGCAATGTCCAGCCGGAGTTTTCAAACCCTGCTGAATATTTCTGCCGGTACAGATAATACGGTTCATAGCCCCGACTTTTAAGTTTGCCGAACGCATAGCCGAGCATATCCCCTACCAACTGGGGTGAAATCTCAGCCTGCGCCGAACCTTCTCTCATTGCTGACCCTTTTTTCAGCGTAAGCGTGTGCAGCGTAAGGTTATCCGGCTTAAGCTCAAGGCATATGTCAACGCTGTTTCGGAATGATTCCGCAGTATCAACCGGCAACCCGGCAATCAAGTCCATATTAACTTGCCGGAATCCAACCTCGCGCACAAGCCTAAACGCCCTTATAGAATCCTCCGCGCTGTGCAATCGTCCGATTTTACGCAGAACCTCATCGTTCATCGTCTGCGGATTCACACTAACGCGCGTAACGCCACCGTCGCGCAGCGCAATAAGTTTCTCCAGAGTAATCGTATCAGGTCTTCCCGCCTCTACGGTCAGTTCGTCACAAGCAGACAAATCAAAACTGATCCGCAGCTCTTGCAGCAACGCGCCTAGCTGCCCCGCACTGAGCGTTGTCGGCGTTCCGCCGCCTATATATACTGCCCGTACACGCTCACCGCTTTCCGCAACCTTACGCGAAACAATCGCAATCTCCCTGTTAAGCGCGGCAATATACGGTTCTATCAGCTTATTATTTCCCGCCGCGCCGACACTTACAAAACTGCAATAGCTGCACCGCGTCGGGCAAAACGGGATTCCGACATACAGAACTACATCATTCTCCGCAAGGGCATTGTCAGCCGCTCCGGCAAATTTTGCCGTACTGCGCACAAGTTCCGCGCGTTCCGGAGAAACATAGAATTCCCTCTCTAAATCTATGCCCAGTAACGCCAGACGCGTAGGCTTAACGCCGCTTACCGCGCCCCATGCCGGCGCAATCGGAAGAAACTTCACAGCCGCACGGTAAAACGACAGCTTCAGAGCACGCTGAATTTCCCGCGTGTCGGCGGCAGGAGGCAATCCGGTTATATCCTCCGCAACTTCTGACCCGTAAATCCTCGTGCGAACAGTATTATCGCCAAAGCGCAGTTCCGAATCAAATTCCGGAACTGCGCCGCCGAACAGCGAAATCGCCGTTTGCTCAACCGCGTATTTATAATCGTGTCCTATAAGACGCATAATCAGTCTCTGAAAACCTCAGTTGCATACTTCATATAATAGTTCTGCTGACGTTCCCAGTTCAGCGTACTGTGTATGTCATGACCCGGATAAACCTCATAATCGCCACTAAGGTTATACAGTTTTCTCAAGCTGCGCAGAAGCGTATCCATATCTCCGCCCGGCATATCAGTACGTCCGCAGCTGTCACGGAACAGAGTATCGCCGGTAAACAGCGCGTCCTGAACTTTCAAGCATACCCCTCCGGGAGTATGCCCCGGCGTCTCAATGACCTCGAACGTCAGTGCGCCGACGCTTATTTTGTCCCCGTCCTTATATGTCCTCACATTCGCAATTTTCTCAACTTCTGCCGCGTCCGCCGCGTGGATAAACACCGGCGCTTCTGTTTCCTTCTCCAACATACCAAGCGCACCGATATGATCAAAATGACCATGCGTAATAAATATCGCCGCGACCGTAAGTCCCGTTTCTTCAATATAGTTCAGTATCGTGCTGCTCTCCGCTCCCGGATCAATCACCGCGCATTTAAGAGAGTTTTCATCTGTAACTACATAGCAATTAGTTTGCAGTTGTCCCACGTCAAGAATTTTGATTTGCATATTAGTTCCTCCCCTTTTATTACTCAGTACGCAGCGCAACTACAGCGTCTTTACGCGCCGCAATCCGCGACGGAAGCAGTCCAGCTACTAACGTCAGTATACAGCTCAACACCACCAGTATCACTCCTCCGGCTACCGGCAAAGTAGCTACATTCGGTATCTGTGTCAAATTGTGAATAATTATATTAGCCGGAATACATATCAATACACTGACCCCTATTCCCAACGCGCCTGCAAACAGTCCGACAATCAGCGTCTCAGCGTTGAATACCTGACCGATGTCGCGCTTACTCGCGCCGAGCGCTTTCAAAATTCCGATTTCTTTCGTGCGCTCCAATACCGAAACATAAGTGATGATTCCAATCATAAGCGAACTTACCACTAACGAGATACTCACAAACGCGATAAGCACATAGCTAATCCCGTTAACTACCGTCGTTACGGAACTAAGCAGTAACCCGATAAAATCCGTGTATTTCAAGATTTGAGCGTCCGGATCCTTCTCCAATAAGCTGTCATTATACCGGTCGATAAAGTCAGAAAGTTTATCTTTGCTCTCAAAATCTTTCGGGTAAAGGTTGATTGCCGTAGGATGCGCCTCGTCAACTATGCCGAGCTTTGTCTTATTCCCTTCAAAAGTTGCTTTGGAATTCGGCGCATACTGCTCCGCAAGCGCGGCAAGCTGTTCGTCTGTCATATTAGCCAACATTTGCTGCTGTTCCGGAGTTAAATTCGCCATCAGCTCCGCCATATCAGCCTCATTCTGAGCTTCATCAATTTCGCCGAACGGTTTACCTGTGAATACGTCAATATCCGGGTTTGTCATTTGCTCACGCACAATCGCGCTGTCAAATGTCCGCGCCATCATCTCTTTTGTCAGGGACGGCAGGTACCCTACAGAGCCTGTAATAGCGGTCGCGCTCGCTCCCGCCGCCGGACGGATGATTGCTGAAACCTTTAGCGTTATCGCGTTGTTCAGAACGCCCTGCATGTACGCAGTATCACCGCCGTTATTGTGCCATACATCTCCGTCCTTAGCATAGAACGCCGCGTTCGGCATAACTTTATATGTCAAGGCAAGAAGCTCGTCATACGTGAATTCCATCGGCTCGCCCGCAATAACGTCGCCGCTGATCACATTGCTGACAAAGCCGTCAAGCTCCGCCGGGTCTTTCAGCCCCATTGCATAAAGGGCATAGTCCTGAATCGCATCGTCTTTAGTAACTACTATCACAACCTCATCATAATTATCAGGCCACGAACCCGCAAGAATGTCATACTGCGATTTCAGCAGCTCCGGGTTATCAAGCATTTCTGTCCATATCTCACTGCCGCTGCTCATCATAGACATACTGCTCATCGACGTGTTAACCTCAATCTCCTCACCGGCATAGGTCATTACGCCAACCTCTCCGGGCGCCATACCCATTATGGGCTTCATAAAGTACGCAGGATACACCTGCTCCGTAGAACCCGGTTCGCCTTTGAATATATTCATCTGTATAGCATAATTATATCCTACTGCGTTCAGCGAGCCCTCTATTTCATCATAATGGTCATTCAAATACTGTCTAAAGGAAACAAGGTCATTTTTCCTGCCCATCATCGCGGACATACTATTTGCCATACCGCTCATAATATCTAAGGAATAAATTTTTCCGCTGTCCTTCTCCCTGTCCATTGCCGCGCCGCGCGACTCCGAAAGACTGCTGAGCATTGCCCCTATATCAGCAGTTTGCTCCGTGATTGCAATAGGGTAGGTTGAAAGCGTATCGCTTTGAACATCGTCAATATACATTTGGAACCCGTTGGACAGCGAAAGTATAAGCGCTATCCCGATAATGCCGATACTTCCTGCAAACGCAGTCAGGAATGTTCTGCCTTTTTTCGTCATCAGGTTATTCAGGCTAAGCCCAAGCGCGGTAAAAAAGCCCATCGCCGGTTTGCGCTCCCGCTTCGGTTCGGCGGTATTAAACGCGTTCGCCGCAGTTTTCTCCGCTTCTGTGACCGGGTCGGTATCATTGATTATTTTCCCGTCAAAAAGCCGCACGATACGCGTCGCATAACGCTCCGCAAGGTCTGCATTATGCGTGACCATAATAACAAGGCGGTCGTTGGCTATCTCTTTCAGGATGTCCATAACCATAACGGATGTCTCGCTGTCAAGCGCGCCTGTCGGCTCGTCCGCCATCAGGATTTCCGGATTGTTAACCAACGCGCGCGCAATCGCGACGCGCTGGGTCTGACCACCGGACATCTGGCTCGGTTTCTTCTTTAATTGGTCGCCAAGCCCGACGCGCTCCAGCGCTTCTTTCGCTCGGCGGCGGCGCTCTCCCTTGCTGATTCCGGAGAGCGTCATAGCTATCTCAACGTTCGCCAGCGCAGTTTGATGCGAAATCAGGTTATAGCTCTGAAACACAAAACCCACACGCCTGTTACGGTAATTTTCCCAGTCACGGTCAGTATAGTTTTTCGTACTTACTCCGTTGATAACAAGGTCACCGTCCGTATAGCGGTCAAGTCCTCCAAGTATATTAAGCGTCGTGGTCTTTCCGCACCCCGAAGGTCCCAATATCGCAACAAATTCGTTGTCGCGGAACGTTAGGTCAACGCCGTTCAGCGCGCCAACGGTGGTCGTTCCGCTTTTGTAATGCTTAGTGATATTCTTTAATTCAACCATAATTTTTGTATTCCTCTTCTCATTCTCAATTTTCTTTTTTCTAAATTATAGCATAACTATATGAATAATTAAAGCGATTTTTATGAACACTTTATGAATTTATTTCATAGTCCGATTTTCCGAAATATACAACACCCACCTTCGCGAGAGTTCCGCGCGCCTCTAACGTAAAAATCATAGACGATTATGAATAGGTACAAAGCCGCAGGACGCTCCTGCGGCTCTGCTTACCTAACACTTATCTATTCATACCATTGCGCCTGAGCGTTATACATCTTCGCGTATAAGCCGCCGCGTGAGAGCAAATCGGCGTGACTGCCGTCCTCGACTATTCTACCGTCGTCAAAGACCAGTACGCGGT
>JAITQY010000120.1 GCA_031288675.1 Oscillospiraceae bacterium
GTACGCAGTACCCTGCAACAGACCGATGATAACCGTTGCGTAACGGGTAATAGACGCAATTTTCTTGCGTCCTTCTTCGCCGCCCTCTTTTTGGATACGCTCCAAAGCCGGAATAGCGATACACAGCAGCTGCATAATAATGCTTGCGTTAATGTACGGCTGAATGGACAGCGCGAATATCGTCGCGCTTGAAAACGCGTTGCCGCTAATCGCGTTGAAGAGTCCGAAAACGGTGTTTCCGAGAGTAGTAAAATACTCCTCCAGCGCCGCGATATTGATATACGGCACCGGAACCGAGTTGCCGATACGATACAGCAGTAATATGACTAACGTAAACAGTATTTTCTTACGCAGATCAATGATCTTCCACGCATTACGTAATGTTTCTAACATTACACCACCTCGGCTTTCCCGCCTGCCGCTTCGATTTTTTCCTTTGCCGTTGCGGAGAACGCGTTAGCGCGTACCGTCAGTTTCTTTGTAATACCACCGACGCCAAGAATTTTAATGCCGTACTTCACATTTTTAACAATGCGCGCCTCTTTAAGCGCCTCAAGATCAACGACTGCGCCATCCTCAAACTTATCAAGCCTGCTGACATTGACTCCGTCAAGAGGTTTAGCGAAGATGTTGTTGAATCCGCGCTTAGGGACACGCCGTGTAAGCGGCATCTGACCGCCCTCAAATCCGATACGTACACCGCCGCCGGCGCGCGCGTTTTGTCCTTTATGACCGCGACCGGCGGTCTTACCATTTCCGCTTCCGATTCCGCGTCCTTTGCGGTATGCCGGACGGACTGAACCCGGAGCGGGACTAAGTTGATTTAACATTTGTTATCCTCCTGTTTGTATTTGTCGGCTCGGCAGGCAGAAAACCGTTTTTTCCCCTTCCGGTCTTCCGCCCACGTATATTATTTTTCAACCGCCAGCAAATACGCGATTTGCTTGATTTTACCCTGTGTCTGAGGATTATCCTGCTGTTCCGCCGTGTCGCCTATCTTGCGCAGTCCCAGGGAGTGCGCAGTAGCGATGTGCTTTTTCAGCCGACCGTTCAGGCTCTTAACGAGCTTAACCTTAATCATCGTTAGCTTCCCCCTACCTTATATTTCTTCCGGAGACTTGCCGCGGATCTTCGCAACCTGCTCCGCGTTACGCAGTGAGCGTAAGCCCTCAAAAGTTGCCGCAACTACGTTGTTCGGGTTGTTGCTGCGCAGGCACTTAGTGTAAATATCCTTAATACCCGCCGCTTCAACCACCGCGCGTACCGCGCCGCCGGCGATAACGCCGGTTCCGGGAGCCGCCGGTTTAAGCATAACACGACCCGCACCGAATTTACCTGTAACCTCGTGCGGTATCGTATTGCCCTTGAGCGTGATTTGAACCAAATTCTTTTTCGCGTCATCGAATCCTTTGCGTGCAGCTTCGGATACTTCCGCCGCTTTGCCAAGTCCGATTCCGATTTTGCCTTTGCCGTCGCCTACTACGCAGAGAGCGCTGAATTTGAAAATTCGTCCGCCCTTAACGGTCTTGCTGACGCGGTTAATGCGTACAAGCTTCTCCACAAACTCTGAAGGAGCTTCCTCGCGGCGACGATCGTTCCTCTCGTATGCCATTTGTTTTCTCCCTCCTTAAAGTTTCAGTCCGCCGGAACGCGCGCCTTCGGCGAGCGCCGCCACACGTCCGTGATATACGTATCCGCCGCGGTCAAATACAACTTCTTCAATGCCTTTCGCCTTAGCGCGTTCGGCAATAAGTTCGCCGACCTTTTTTGCAGCTTCGGCGTTTCCGCCGCTTCCCTCGAAGCCCTTTTCCACAGTGTTCGCGCTTACAAGCGTGACGCCGTTAACGTCGTCAATGACCTGCGCGTAAATGTGGTTCAGACTGCGGAAGACGTTCAAGCGCGGTCTTTCGGGCGTACCCGAAATCTTTGCGCGCACTCTTGCGTGACGCTTCAAACGCTGAGCGTTTGTGTTTGGTTTCTTTACCATTTTGGGTACACCTCCTTACTTCGTTCCTGTTTTTCCTTCTTTGCGTCTGATAACTTCAGCCGCATACTTAATGCCCTTGCCCAAATAGGGTTCCGGCGGACGCTTCTCGCGTACTTCGGCAGCGAACTGACCTACCGCCTGTTTGTCGATACCGTTAATCACGATGTGGGTCGCGTCAGGAACGTCAATCGTAATGCCGGGAATCTCATCAACAAATACCTGATGGCTGTATCCAAGATTCATAACTAACTGTGTTCCCTGTTTTGCCGCACGATAACCAACGCCGTTGATTTCAAGTTCCTTTTTGAACCCGGTTGTTACGCCCTCGACCATATTCGCAATCAGGGAGCGCGTCAATCCGTGCAACGAACGATTTTCCTTTTCGTCGTTCGGGCGGGTAACCGTCAGAACTTCTCCGTCAAGGTTAATTTTCATATTGGAACTAACTGTGCGCTCCAATGTGCCTTTCGGTCCTTTGACCGTAATGTGGTTATCCGCACCGATTTTAATTTCAACGCCCTTCGGCACTGCGATAGGGCTGCGTCCAATTCTGCTCATTATTCTTCAGCCCCCTTACCACACAAACGCGAGTACTTCGCCGCCTACGCGAAGCTGACGCGCTTTTTTGTCTGTCATAACGCCCTTGGAAGTCGAGATAACCGCTATTCCAAGTCCGCGAAGTACGCTTGGTAACTCCTCCGCGCCGGCGTATACGCGCAATCCCGGCTTAGAAACTCTTCTAAGACCCTGAATTACACGGTCTTTTCCGGCGTTGTACTTCAGCGTAACGCGAATCAAGCCCTGAACCTCGCCGTTAACCAGCTGGTAGCTGCGGATGTAGCCCTCTTCAAGAAGGATTTCCGCAATAGCTTTCTTCATATTCGACGCCGGTATGTCTACTGTGTCGTGCTTTGCCGCATTCGCATTGCGAATCCGGGTCAGCATATCCGCAATCGGATCTGTGATTTTCATTCATTTTCCTCCTTAACCTATCCGCCGCGCGGACGGTTTTAAGTGTTTAACTTTGCGTTAGTTTACCAGCTCGCCTTACGTACGCCGGGTATCTGACCCTTATACGCAAGCTCGCGGAAACAGATACGGCAAATGCCGTAATCGCGCAGATACGCGTGCGGACGTCCGCAGATTTTGCAGCGGTTGTAGCGGCGCGTTGAGAACTTAGGCTCACGCTTCTGCTTTAATTTCATCGATAACTTAGCCATTTTGTTCTCTCCCCTTAATCCTGATCTTCGAACGGAGCGCCGAGCAGTTTAAGCAGCTCGCGACCCTCTTCGTCAGTCTTTGCGGTCGTTACGATCGCGATATCCATACCGCGAATCTTATCAATCTTATCGTACTCAATTTCCGGGAAAATCAACTGTTCCTTAACACCGACCGCGAAGTTGCCGCGACCGTCAAAGCCCTTTGAACTGATTCCGCGGAAGTCGCGCACGCGCGGAAGCGCAACATTTAAGAACCTGTCAAGGAATTCCCACATACGCTCCTGGCGTAATGTGACCTTAACGCCAACGCTCATTCCCTCACGAACCTTAAAGTTCGCAACGCTCTTACGCGCCTTAGTTACGATTGCTTTCTGACCCGTAATAGTGGTAATATCATTCACCACCGCCTCTAACGCCTTAGCGTTCGTGGTGCAGTCGCCGCATCCTACATTGATGACGATCTTATCAAGCTTCGGAATTTGCATTACGCTCTTATATCCGAATTTCTTCATCAAAGCGGGAGCGATTTCCGCAACATATTTGTCTTTAAGTCTTGCCATTTTCTATGCTCCCCCTTTCATATGACTTCTGAGCAGTGTTTACACACACGCGTTTTAGAGCCGTCATCAAGTATCTGATGTCCTACGCGCGTCGCTTTGCCGCACTTCGGACAAACAAGCTGAACTTTACAGGCATAAATCGGAGTTTCTGTTTCAATACGTCCGCCCTGTTCCTGAGCTGAGCGCGGCTTCTGGTGTTTGGTCGCAACATTAACGCCGCTGATAATAAGCTTTCCGCTTTTAGGCATCGCTACGAGTATCTCTCCCTGTTTGCCCTTGTCCTTACCGGACAAAACAACGACCTTGTCGCCTTTTTTAAGCTTCATTTTCTACGCCCCCCTTATATAACTTCCGGGGCCAGCGAAAGGATCTTCATATAATCCTTGTCGCGAAGCTCTCTCGCCACCGGTCCGAAGATGCGCGTGCCGCGCGGGTTTTTATCGTCCCTGATCAGCACCGCCGCATTTTCGTCGAAACGTACATACGTTCCGTCCTGTCTGCGAACCCCATAAGCAGTACGTACGATCACAGCGCGAACTACATCGCCCTTTTTGACCTGACCGCCGGGACTCGCCTTTCTAACGGAGGCAACTATCACGTCTCCTATATTGCCGTACTTGCGGCGTGAACCGCCAAGTACACGAATACATTTTATCTCCTTAGCGCCTGTGTTGTCAGCCACTTTGAGATAGCTTTCTTCCTGTATCACAGTGTAGTCCCTCCTTCCTTATTTCGCTTTCTCAAGTATTTCAACTAAACGCCAGCGCTTATCTTTGGACAGCGGACGCGTCTCCATAACGCGAACCATATCGCCGATGCCGCATGCGTTCTGCTCATCGTGAGCTTTGAGTTTGTAAGTCCGCTTAACAATCTTCTTGTACAGCGGGTGAGCAACGCGATCCTCGATGGCAACAACAATAGTTTTGTCCATCTTGTCGGATACGACGCGCCCGACTCTCGTCTTTCTTGACGCTGTTCTCTCGTTCATCGCCGTTTCCTCCTATTGCTCTAATTCTTTTTCACGGATGATGGTTTTAACTCGAGCAATGCTCTTCTTCACCTCGTGAATTTTCATCGGGTTGTCAAGCTGGTTCGTTGAGTGCTGCATACGCAACATAAACAGGTCCTTTTTCAGTTCTTCCAGCTTGCCCCGAAGTTCATCTATACCCAGGACCCGAACTTCGCTCGCTTTCATTATTCATCACCGCCTGTCTTGTCGTCTGCCTCTTCGCCCTTCTTGACGAACTTTGTCTTAATCGGAAGCTTGTGACCCGCAAGTCTCAACGCTTCACGCGCCGTCTCTTCCGGTACGCCGGCAATCTCAAACATGATTCTGCCCGGCTTAACTACAGCTACCCAGTATTCCGGAGAACCTTTACCGGAACCCATACGCGTTTCAGCGGGCTTCTCCGTTATCGGCTTATCCGGGAATATTTTAATCCATACCTGACCGCCGCGCCTTATATAGCGCGTCATCGCGATACGTGCTGCTTCAATTTGGTTTGCCGTTATCCAACTGGGTTCGAGCGCGACCAAACCGTATTCTCCGTAAGTTACCTTATTGCCTCTAAGCGCCTTGCCTTTAAGGCGTCCGCGCTGCTGCTTACGGTACTTTACTCTCTTCGGCATTAACATTTACTGCGCGCCTCCTTCCCTTGGTTTCGCGGGAGATGCTCCGCGCTGTCCGCCTTGGTATCCGCCGGAACGCTGTCCGCCCTGACCGCCGCGGTATCCGCCGCCCTGACCACCCTGTCCGCCTTGACCGCGATATCCGCCGCCTTGATTATTATTATTGCGGTATCCGCCTTGACCGCCGCCGCGTCTGCGGTCGTTGCGGTTCGGGCGTTCGCTCGGCGCTTTTGTCGTATCCATAGCGCGCGGAGTGCTGCGAAGCGTCTGGTTAAGAATCTCACCCTTGTAAATCCAAACTTTTACTCCGATACGTCCGTAGCTCGTCGCCGCTTCCGCAAATCCGTACTCAATGTCCGCGCGAATCGTCTGAAGCGGAATTGTACCCTCGTGATAGTGTTCTGTACGCGCGATTTCTGCGCCGCCGAGACGTCCGCTGACGGCTACTTTAATGCCGCGCACACCGAGACGCATAGCTCTTTGCATTGCGCTTTTCATCGCGCGGCGGAAGCCGACGCGCTTTTCAAGCTGAGCCGCAATGCTCTCTGAAACGAGTTGTGCATTAGCGTCAGGATTCTTGACCTCAACGATGCTAAGACTTACGGGGCGTCCGATTTTCTTCTCTAATCCGAGACGCACGCGCTCAATTTCAGCACCGCCCTTGCCAATTACCACGCCGGGTCGTGAACAATGCAAGTAAATACGGACACGGCTCGAATCACGCTCAATCTCAATCTTCGGAATACCTGCCGAATATAAATCTTTCTTCAGTTGCTTCCGAATGTTATAGTCCTCGACCAATAAGTCGCCGACTTTCTCGTTCTTCGCGTACCAGCGGGAGTCCCAGTCCTTAATAACGCCTACGCGCAGACCGTGGGGATTAACTTTCTGACCCATCTTACTGCTCCCTCTCTTTCACAACTACGGTAATGTGCGACGTACGCTTCAAAATTCTGCTTGATCCTCCGCGTGCGCGGGGCATTCCGCGTTTAAGCGTAGGACCCGGATTCGCGTAAGTTTCCGATACGTACAAACGGTCGGAGTTCATCTGATGGTTGTTCTCCGCATTTGCCGCCGCGCTGCTGACAAGCTTAAACAGCAGTTCCGACGCCGCTTTAGGCGTATTGCGCAGGATCGCAAGCGCCGTATTGACGTCTTTGTTTCTAATCAAATCGCAAACAATCTTCACCTTACGGGGAGAGATTCTCGCGTATCTAAGAATTGCGCGCGCTTCCATATTTTACTCTCCCTTCTTATTTCTTGCCGTTGTTAGAAGTTTTGCTTCCGGCATGACCGCGAAACGTCCTTGTGGGCGCAAACTCGCCAAGCTTATGTCCAACCATATCTTC
>JAITQY010000015.1 GCA_031288675.1 Oscillospiraceae bacterium
TTTCACGCTTGGTGAACTGAGTTTGTTTAATCCGGCGTTCCATAGTTGTAAAACTCCTTCTTATGGCTTTTTGAAAATTATAACACACAAGCCGCCGCTTGTCAATAATCAATAGTTAATAATCCAAACCGTCTTTCGCGCGCGGTATTTTTCGCTTGACAACGACAGTTGAACGTGATATGTTTACGCATAAATATAAGGGAGAGATACATATGAAAAAAAGAAGACTTCATCTTATTGCCGGCACGGCAATCTGTGCGGCTACTGTATTGCTTTTCTTAGCTTTTAACGACAGGCTGCCGGAAAATATCCCTATACAAATCGGCGTTACCGGCAATGTCAGCAAGGCTGTACCTAAACCGCTTTTTGTCTTTGGGTTTCCGATAGTTTTTTCAGTCATCAATTTGATTAACAATCTACCGCGTTTGAAACGCGGCAATGTCAGTTCCGCAAAGTTTTATATCGTTCCCGCAATCGCGGCGGTGTTAGCGGCGTCGGCATTATACATAGCGCTTAATATCTCTTTACAATAATTTATCATTCCGGAGGTTTCAGATGTCACTGGTCGAATTGTTCGCGATTGCGGTGGGGCTTAGTATGGACGCGTTCGCTATTGCCGTATGCAAGGGCTTCGCACTGAAAAAAGCGCGTGTCCGCGACAGCCTGACGGTAGGACTGTACTTTGGAATAGCGCAGGCGGCTATGCCGCTGATAGGCTTCGCGCTGGCAAGCCGATTCGCGGACGCGGTGAACGCTGTGGCGCACTGGATAGCGTTCGCGGTACTGAGTATCATCGGCGGTAAAATGATAATCGACGCGGTGCGCGGCGGCGAAGAGGATCGCGGAGACGCGCTCGGTTTCAAAGCGATGTTCCCGTTAGCCGTCGCTACAAGCCTTGACGCGTTGGCAGTGGGGATAAGCCTCGCGTTCCTTAAGGCGAACGTTATCGGCGCGGCTGGATTTATCGGAGCTACTACGTTCATACTAAGCGCCGCTGGAGTATTCGCCGGTGCAAAGGTCGGCGCCAAGCTCGGCAACAAGGCGGAAATACTCGGCGGAATCGTACTTATAGCCCTCGCGGTTAAAATAGTGATCAGCCGTTGACTGTTAATAAGCCCGACCGCGCGCCTAAACCGCCGCTTAATAGCGACGGCAAATTTTTGATGATTAACCCGTGAAAAGTGGTTGACAATGCGGGTTTGTGTGGTATAATGAAATATTATACAGCTTTAAGCAACTACACTAAATACTAAGGAGTAAGGAACATAAATTGAAGATTCTTGTTATTAACGGCGGATCGTCGTCGCTGAAGTATCAGCTTTATGATATGACCGGCGGTGACGTTTTATGTAAGGGCGTTTGTGAGCGCATTGGTATTGCGGACGGAATCCTGACCCACCGTATCGGTGACGCAAAGTATCCGTACAAACAGGATATGAAAGACCATACCGAAGCTATCGCGTTAGTATTCAAAGCCCTTACTGCTCCGGCTGACAACGGCGGAGTACTGAAATCGCTTGACGAAATCGACGCTATCGGTCACCGCGTACTGCACGGCGGAGATAAATTCACGCAGTCTATCATTGTCACGCCGGAGGTCGAAAAGGTCATTGAGGATTGCTTCCCGCTCGGACCCCTGCATAATCCGGCAAACTTAGCCGGTATCCGCGCCTGCAAGAAGCTTATGCCGAACGTACCGCAGATCGCGGTATTTGATACGGCATTCCACCAGACAATGCCGGAAGTCGCGTACACATACGCGATACCGCGTGAATATTATGACAAGTACGGCGTTAAAATCCGCCGGTACGGCTTCCACGGCAGCAGCCACAGATACGTCTCGGCAAAAGCGGCGGAGTTCTTAGGGCGGGAGGGCGACCCGAATTTCCGCGTAGTTGTAGCGCATCTCGGCAACGGAAGCTCTTTCAGCGCATGCAAAGGCGGGGAATGTCAGGACACCTCTATGGGTTTGACCCCTCTTGAGGGTATTCCGATGGGTACGCGAAGCGGAAGTATTGATCCGGCTATCCTCCAGTTTATTATAAACCGTGAGAATATGGACGTCGGTACTATGGTAGATAAGGTTTTGAACAAGCAGTCCGGCGTATTGGGTATCAGCGGAGTAAGCAGCGATTTCCGCGACCTTGAATCAGCCGCGGCTGACGGCAATAAAGACGCCCAGTTGGCTCTCGACATCTTCTGCTATGCAGGCAAGAAACTTATAGCGGGCTATGTTGCGGCTCTTGGCGGCGCGGACGCGATAGTATTCACCGCCGGAGTAGGCGAAAACGGTCCGGATACCCGTGCGGCAATGTGCGAGGGCTTGGAGTTTATGGGCGTAAAGCTCGATCCGGATGAAAACGCGAAGCGCGGCGGCGAACGCGTCATTTCGGCTCCGGACAGCAAAATCAAGGTGCTTGTGATTCCTACCGACGAGGAACTCGTAATCGCTACCGATACGATGAAACTTGCTAAGAAATAACATATAGCGGTTGACGCAAAAAGGACGGGTCTAACCCGTCCTTTTATTTTGCATACTCCGCGTTATTATCCGCAATCTAAACCTTGTTCACAAATTATTTACGATTGCACGCAAATAAGCTCTTGACAAATCAAAAACTTTGTGCTACAATGCTCGTGTAATGATTAACGCTTCCGTAATCTAAACTCGCCCCTCGTTTCCCTCGTCCACTCCCGACTGTCGACTTTGGACTAATGGCTATCTCGGTATTGCTCGCTTGCTCGACAATCTTTTGCCATTTTCGTAGGGGCGAGCATTGCTCGCCCGTCATACTCTCGTCTACTCACGACTGTCGACTACTAACTACCGACTACCTCGCTTCTCCCGTCCTAATTTTCAATTTGCCATTTGCAACTTGCAATTCCCCCGTTTCTCCCGTTCCACTGTCTACTCATGACTATTGACTACCTACTAACTCGTTACCTCTCGTCCCCTAACTCCTACTACCTAACGCCTACCTCCTCACAACACTTCGCGTAAACTTTTTTGTTCCATATCCTCGCGGAACTGCCTGGTGTAAAGCTCATAATACCGCCCGCGTTTTGCTATAAGTTCAGTGTGACTGCCCTGTTCCGCGATTTCGCCTTTGTCGATTACAAGAATGCGGTCGGCGTCACGAACCGTACTTAACCGGTGAGCGATAACGAAGCTCGTCCTGCCTTTCAATAGAGTATCGCCCGTCGCCTGAATTTTAAGCTCGCTCTCAGTGTCTATACTGCTGGTTGCCTCGTCAAGTACGAATATTTTGGGGTCGGCGAGTATCGCTCTCGCAAAGCTGATAAGCTGTTTCTGTCCGGTACTCATAAGGTCGCCGCCCTCGCCGACTTCAGTGTCATAGCCTTTGGATAGCTGCGTGACGAACTCGTGCGCGCCTACCGCGCGCGCCGCTTCCTCAATCTCCGCGTCGGTGGCGTCAAGCCGCCCGTAGCGTATATTATCGCGTACCGAACCGCTGAACAAATGCGGGGTCTGAAGCACATAACCAAGCGCGCTGTGTAGCCATAGCTGGCTTCTCTGGCGGTAATCCGTGCCGTCGATAAGTATCTCGCCCTCACTGGGTTCATAGAAGCGGCAGGCAAGGTTTACGATGGTGCTCTTTCCTCCGCCGGTCGCGCCTACTAACGCGACTTTCTCTCCAGCGCTGACTTTAAGGTTAAAGTTGCGGAGTATAGGCTCTCCGTCTTTATACCAAAAACTTACGTTTTTGAACTCGACGTTACCGCTAATCGGTTCCCAGTTATCGCGGTCGCCGGTAAAGTTATTGCCGTATTTTCTGATTATTTCCTCTGTATCCTGAATATCGCTGTCGGCTGTAAGCACGTCAACGACCCGCTCCGCCGCCGCCTGAGAACTTTGGAAGTTGGCGAACACTCCGGCAAACTGACGTATCGGCTGGAACATCATATTGCCGATGTTTATGAAAAAGTTTAACTGACCGACAGTTATAATGGTACTCGCTGCATCCGCTCCGCCGCGCCACATCACCATACCGGTTGCAAAGCTGATTGCAAGACTTGCCGCCGGCATATACACCGCGCTTATCAGCGCGCTGCGAATAGACTTCTGCCGCGCGCGCTGAGTAAGGTCGGTGAAGTCCGCGTTGTTAAGCTCCTCCCGTACAAGCGTCTTAGTAGTGCGCGCGCCCGTTATACCCTCGTTAAAACTGCTTGTTATCATAGAGTTCAGTCGGCGCGTCTCACGCTGGTATTTCAGTATCACGCGCTGGAACAGCACCGAAATCACCGCAACCACCGGCACCGCCGCCACTGTTATCGCAGCCAACTTAATATTGACCGCGAACATCCCTATAAGCGATGCGATAATGGAGCAGCTACCCCACGTAAGGTCAATACCTACCCAGCTTATCATCTCCATTATGTTCCAAATGTCGTTAGTCAAACGCGACAGCAGAAACCCTACGCTGCTTTTATCATAATATGAGAATGACAGTGTCTGAAGTTTCTCAAACAGAACGCGCCGCGTGTCGCTGGACAGATTAGCCTCCAATGAGCCTGCCGCCGCGCATACCACATATGTAAACGCGCCCATCATCACCGTTTGAATCATTGTGAACAGTACGGCAAACACAGGGAAGCCGTCTAATACTCCCGGCGTCATAAAGCGGTCGATAGCGAACATCGTCATAAACGACATTGATAAGTCCGCCAGACCCCAGATTATGCCGCCCAACCCGACTATCATAAACGTTTTCTTGCGTTTCGCGGCATATCCGATCAGTATCTTCCACGTACTAAGTTTTATCTTCTGCGCCTGAAAATCTTTTTCCGTCATTTGTAAACTCCTTATTAGACTAACGGTATGAGTATAACAAATTTTGGGAGCGTTGTCAAGTTCAAGTTAGGCAGAAATAGACGGCTAACGGTTAACCGCGTTCCGTATTGCATCTACAGATACTCTGCGTGACGGTATATCAGGTTTTGATTTTGAACACGACTATACCGGCAACCATCAGAACCAGCCCCACGATTTTAAGGAATCCGAAGCTTACCTTGTCCGTACCGAGCGCGCCTAAAGCCTCTATCAGAGCGGCTACAAACAGCTGAGACACGAGTATAACCGAAATCGAAACCACCGGCGACAGGTCTTTAATGCCAAGCATTACGGTAATAGTGATGACCAGCCCCAGTACTCCGCCGAACATATACTGCTTCGGTACGGCGGTAAGCGTGGCGAAGCCGTTATTGCCCATAATGAAATAAGCCGCAAGGGAAAGAATGAACGCAATTCCCTGACAGTAAAGATTGGATTCGTACATCCCGACCTTGTCGCTGAGACGCGTGTTCATTACACCCTGTAAGCTCATCGCCGCGCCGGCGATTATACTGAATAGAAATCCAAGCATTAAAGTCACTCCGTTTTAAGATTAAGTTAATAGTATCGGTAGATTTATGACGAAAAGCGCACCCTGTTTGGGTATGCGGATTGCGTGCACGCGTTTCAAAAACGCAAAGATGATGGTTGATAAAAAAGCCGCTACGCGGACGTAACGACTTTAGCTTTTCCTAATATGGAAATT
>JAITQY010000016.1 GCA_031288675.1 Oscillospiraceae bacterium
CTGTTTATAATGTCGAACACTATCAAGCTAAGCACTTTCAGCCGCCGCGAGGAAATCGCAATCACACGAATGATCGGCGCGACAAGCCGTTTTATCCGCACTCCATACATAATTGAGGGTATCGTACTCGGATTGGTCGGTTCCAGTATAGCGTTTTTAGCTCAGTCATTGCTGTATAATTTCGCAATTAACCGCTTGGTCGCGTCACAGGTTTTGCCGTTTGTTAGTATGGTGCCGTTCGGAGTTTTGTCATTGCCGGTAGCGGTAACGTTTGTAGCCGTAGGGTTGGTTATCGGCGTCGGCGGAAGTCTTTCGGCTATACGGCAATATCTGAAGATATAGTTTTAGCAATCCGCAGAGCTTATTATATGCGTCCGCCGCAAACCGCACCGTCTGAACAGGAGTTTTTAGAATGAAACGAAACATTAAATCAACACATAAGCGCGGCTTTATGGCTGTCTGTATTATCCTTGTGCTTGTCCTGCTTTTGAGCCTGATAGTCCCTGTTATACTCAATCTTACCGCAAGCGCGGCATCGCTCAGTGACCAGCTTAGCTCTCTGAAAAAACAGCAGAATGAAATAGCGGCAAAGCAAAAAGATGTCCGCAGCAAAATTTCGGAGCTTTCGGGGAAAATCGCGGAAATCGGTTCCCTCAAAGCGGCTCTCGACCAACAGATAGAGCTTACCGAGCTTGAAATTGTTAACGTCGGTGAACAAATCCTTATAATTGAGCAGGAAATCGCGCTTAAACAGCAGGAGTATGACCTCACTTACGATGATGAGCTGCATCAGGTCGAAATCTTCAAAGCGCGTGTCCGCGCTATGGAGGAGAACGGCGAAATCTCTTACTACTCTATTCTGTTTCAAGCGAACAGCTTTACAGATTTGCTCAGCCGAATTGACTTCATCAGCGAGATTATGAGCTATGACGAAAGCGTAGTAGACCGCCTTGATGCCGCTAAACAACGAACGGCAGACAAAAAAGCCGAGCTTGAATCCGTCAAGACCGAAGTTGAGCGCTATCGTGAACTTCAGCTTGAAAAAATAGCGGAAAAAGAAACGGAAATTGAAGAAGCGGAAGCGCTTATGATGAGCCTTAATGAGGATAAGGATGCTCTCGCCGATATTATGCAGCAATACGAATCCGACCGCACAAAAATAGACGCTAAAATTACCGACACCGTCAAAAAACTTGAGGAACAGCGCAAGGCGGCGGAGAAAGCCGCAAACGGCAAAATCGTCTCCACAGGACAGTTTATCTGGCCTTGTGACAGTCAGTTGATTACGTCAGGTTTTGGTCCGCGCAAAAGCCCGACAAAGGGCGCAAGCTCCAACCATAAAGGCGTAGACGTCGGCGCGAAGCACGGAAGTAATATTTACGCCGCAGACTCCGGGAAGGTCGTAATTGCGGAATACAGCTCCAGTTTCGGCAACTATGTAATGCTCAACCACGGCGACGGTCGCTATACCGTATACGCGCATATGAGCAAGCTCAAGTGCAAGGTCGGCGATTCCGTAACGCAGGGTCAGGTGATTGGTTTGGTCGGTTCTACGGGCGTAAGCACAGGACCTCACCTGCACTTTGAAGTCCACGTCAACGGTACTGAAGTAGATCCTATGAACTATTTCAAATAATTATTTCCTCAGCGGGTTAAAATTCATAATGACAAGAAGATATTATTTATTATTCGGAGGTCTCCTGCATTGAAAAAAACTTTTGCTATTATCCTCGCGCTGACGTTCTTTGCCGCACTGTTTACAGGCTGCGGAGGGACGAAAACCGACACCCCTAACGGCGTTGTCAACGTCTATAATTGGGGCGAATACATTGACGAATCCGTTCTCAGCGACTTTGAAACCCAATACGGAATCGACGTCAACTATCAGGTATTCGACAGCAATGAGAGTATGTACACCATACTCAAAGGCGGCGGAGCCGATTATGACGTAATTATTCCGTCGGACTATATGATCGCTCAGCTGATTTCGGAAGATATGATCGAAAAATTAGATTTCAGTAATATCCCGAACCTTTCCAAAATCGATCCGCAGTATCTTCACCGTGAATTTGACCCTACAAACGAATACAGCGTCCCGTATATGTGGGGTACAGTAGGTATTATCTACAACGAAACCCTCGTTGACAACATAGTTGACAGCTGGAGTATTCTTTTCGACCCCAAGTACGACGGGCAGATACTTATGTTCGATAACCCCCGCGACGCGTTAGGTATCGCTCTTAAATATCTTGGTTATTCGCTTAACACTACCGACAAAGCTGAACTCGAGTCGGCGGAACAGCTGCTTATTCAGCAGAAACCGCTTCTTCAGGCATATGTTATGGATCAGGTATTCGATAAAATGGAGGGCGCGGAGGCGGCTCTTGCCCCTTACTATGCCGGTGACTATATGACTATGGTCGAAAATAACCAGGACTTAAAATTCGTCGTGCCTAAGGAAGGTTCAAATATCTTTATTGACGCTATGTGCATCCCGAAAGGCGCCAAGAACAAAACCAACGCGGAAAAGTTCATCAACTTTATGTGCGAAACCGAAACCGCGCTGCGCAACGCTGAAGAAATCGGATACGGCAGCCCGTCCTCTGAAGTCTATGAGCAGCTTGACGAAGAGACGCGTAACAATCCCGTCGTCTATCCGCCGAAGGAAATTCTCAGCAAGTGCGAAGTATTCGCCGAACTCCCGTCTGATACATTACTCTGGTACAATAAATTTTGGAGCGAACTTAAAAGCTAATGCGGCAAGATAACAATCACAACAAAAAGAAGAAGAAAAAGGCTTCGCCTATCCCGATTTACCTTGCGGCGGCAGTATTTGCTGTAACGTCGCTTGCCGGTTCGTTCTTTGTCATCCCGGTGTCATTGCCGTGGTGGTGCAATCCGTGGATACTCGCAGGGATAACTTGGCTGCTCGGCGATTTAGCGTTCAAGGGCAAACCGGAACTTCCGGAACACACGGCGGACGTTATCATTGACGAACCCGCGCGGGAATCTGCCGAGCCGCTCAATCCGGAGCTTGACGCCCTGCTTAAAGAGGGCAGTCTTGCGCTGTCAGAGATGGGGCGTATCAGGCGCTCTATAACCAATAAAGACGTAGAGCTGAAAATCTACAAAATCGAAGAAATCACAGGTAAAATCCTTACTAACGTCAAGGACGACAAGCGCGACGTCCCTAAAACACGCAAGTTCTTGAAATACTATCTGCCGACGACGCTCAAACTGCTTAACGCCTACGACCGTATGGCGGACAGCGCCATAGACGGCGATAATGTCTCCGGCACTGTAAAGCGTATTGAGGTCTTACTGGATGACATCATTATTGCATACAACAAACAGCTTGACTCTATGTTCAGCGATGATGCTCTTGACATTGAAACCGACATCAGGGTAATGGAAAACCAAATGCGCAGTGAAGGTCTGTTATAAGAATCGGAGGTGAGGATATGCTTATAAATCTGACTGACTACATTAAAGAGCGCGCGTATCCCGGACGCGGAATTTTCATCGGCACGGCTCCTGACGGAGAAAGCGGCTTTATCGTCTATTTTATTATGGGGCGAAGTGAAAACTCCCGCAACAGGATTTTCGTACAAGAGCCGGACGGCACGATTAAGACGCGGGCGTTTGATCCCGCTAAGCTGTCCGATCCCACTCTTGTAATTTATAACGCGGTACGCTATGATTACGATTGGCAGACCGCCGCCGTAATGAACGGCGCTCAGACTGACGCTGTGTTCAACCACGGCGGGTTTATGTCGCACACCCTGTCAAAGTGGGATTACGAACCGGACGACTTGTGTACCCCGCGAATCTCATCGCTGATTTTCCCGGATGAGTTTGCTATGTCCATTCTTAAAGCCTCAAACGGAGCCGGCAGCAAATCAGTGCGGTATTACTTCAACTATCCGCGCATTGCCGGCGAAGGCCGCTTTATCAGCACGTATGACGGCAGCGCGGCGGCTCCGAAAGCCTTTTCGGGCGAACCGCTGAGAGTTTCCGTCGCTACAAACGACCTTAACGAACTCGCCGGCGGTATTTGGAACTCACTCGACGCGGACAATAAGATTTCACTTTACGCGGCTAAAATGCCGCTCGGAGGCTCTCAATGGAACTCAGATACGGTATCAACCCTCATCAAAAACCGGCATCAGCCGAAATAAAAGACCGTCAGCTGCCGTTCACTGTCGTAAACGGCACTCCCGGATACATAAACCTGCTCGACGCGCTTAACAGCTGGCAGCTTGTTAAAGAACTTGCTGTCGCTACAGGAAAGTTCGCGGCGGCGAGCTTTAAGCATGTTTCGCCTGCCGGAGCCGCTATAGCCGATTCTCTTGCCGGCGCGTACCGCCTTGCCCGTAACGCAGACCCCGTAAGCAGCTACGGCGACGGGATAGCCCTTTCCGATCATTGTGATCTTGAAACTGCGGCAATCATCAAGCCGCTTGTTTCAGACGGCGTTATTGCTCCGGGATATGACGCCGCCGCGCTGGAACTTTTGCGCGCTAAGCGCGGCGGAAAATACTGCCTGCTGGCAATCGACCCTGCCTACGAGCCTCCGGAGATTGAATCCCGCGAAGTCTACGGCATTACGCTTACTCAGGCGCGGAACAATCTGCCTCTAACTACGGCGCTTCTTGATAATGTCGTGACAGACGCCGCTATTCCGGACAAAGCCAAAAAAGACCTCCTCGTCGCTATGATTACCGCAAAGTATACTCAGTCTAACACGGTTGTTTATGCTTTCGACGGTCAGGCTATCGGGGTAGGCGCCGGTCAGCAGTCGCGCCTTGCCTGCACGGAAATCGCGGGAGCCAAAGCGGACGAATGGCTTAGCCGCAACGGCATAATTCCCAACGGACTGTGCCTTGCCTCCGATGCTTTCTTCCCGTTTGCGGACAACATTGAGCGCGCGGCAAAAAGCGGAGTAAAATACATCGCTCAGCCCGGCGGCTCTATCCGCGACGCCGAAGTCATTGATGCCTGCAACCGCTTCGGAATAGCAATGTGCTTCACAGGTCTCCGGCTGTTTACACACTGATTTGAGGGATGGGGATGGTACGATATTATGTACAAAAGACAAGGCAAGCTAACAATCTTTCTAATACTTGTATTATTTATAGTATTGTCATTGTTAGCGGGTTGTGAACAAGAGAACAGTATTGAAAGATTAGAAAATTATTCTAAAAATCCTGATAATTATATTATTGAGCCGCTTAACCCAAAAGCTGATATTAGTGTGGGACCGTGGAAGAGGTACGGAGAGGGTGTTGCAACAGACGACAATCAAACTATACTCTCGTTGCAGGGGGATTCACTTAATTTTGATGTGCATGCCGGACTTTCGGTTGATCTTGTAAAAATTCTTACTAAAATAATAAATGAAGCCCCATTCGGAATAAGTGTAGGATTAGAATTATCGTACGAAAACATACATTTAACAGGGACTTCTGGAATATTAAAGAAAGGTCAAATAGTTTATTTTTACTATCGTTATACGACATATCGTTATACAAAAATTTTTGATAAAGTCAAAAATGAATACTTACCGACCTTAACTTTACACGACATACCGCAATTTGCGTGTTTAGTAATTGATACTAATGGGAAAGTTATAAAGGATACACGCACAGATATGCCTATGAGCAGTCAGTGGGAGAATGAGAAAAATAAAAATGATCCTGTTATTAAGGAAATTCAGGTGATAAAAGAAGTTCCGGTGTATATTTATGATGTGAAAAACGGTAGGGATGCAGAATATTATGAGAATGGTGATTATTATATCGGCAATTTTGTGAATGGTGTGCGGTCAGGGAAAGGGAAGTGTGTATGGACAAACGGCGATGAGTATGAAGGTAACTGGATATACGGGGAACGTACCGGATGGGGAACATATACTTGGGCAAACGGTGATAAATATATAGGAAATTTTGTTGAGGGAAGACGCGATGGACACGAGTCGACAATGTTATGGACAAACGGAGATAAATACTTTGGTGATTTTGAAAATAACGAATTGGATGGAAATGGTATATTTACATGGGCAAATGGCGAGCAGTATATTGGCATATGGGTTAAAGGTCAGATGCACGGAGACGGAAAATATATTTATACGAACGGCACGGAGGAAAATGTTCGTTATGAATGTGGCGAATTAGTTATTGGAGAAGATTAAGATTATTTGTGTAAATGAAACATCACAGGAGGATTCCCCTATGGACGAAAGCAGAAACGCCTATATCGCCGCGCGGAAGCTTGGGCGCAAGTATGTTGCCGAGCGCGGGGAGACCAACGGCTATCTTCCGGTGCTTGATAACTTGCTTAAAGGTACGGCAATCGTAGGGGAAATCAGTCTTGGCTTTCACGAGATCCCTCTTAACGCCATCGCCGGTACAAAAACTGCGGGGCGCAGCAATGCGTTCGCCGGTAACTTCGCTCCTCTCCTCGAAAGCGATACGGAATTTGCCGCTAAGTGGCGGCGCGTATACGAATGGCAGTACAGCGAGGGTATACGCGAGCCCATCACGTGCTACCAATATCTCAATAAATTTTATGTGCAGGAAGGCAACAAACGCGTAAGCGTACTTAACGCGGTCGGCGCTGTCAGCGTTCCGGCGCGTATCACACGCCTGATTCCGGAGCGTGACGACAACAGTGACGAAATTTCCGTTTACTACGAGATGCTTGACTACGACAAGCGTGTGTTCTTCGGCGATCTCTGGTTCTCCAAACGCGGAAACTTCGCTAAACTAATCGCTTTCGCGGGTGAATACTTGCTGCGCCATCCGGAACTTGATTCCGATGTCCCGAAACTCATTTTAGATTCCTACACAAAATTCAAAGCTGCTTACCGCACGGTTGATACCGGCGACATTAACCTTACCGTCGGCGACGCCCTTACGGAATACTGCGGAGTATTCGGCTTCTCCCGCGATTTCCCTATCGGCGATTTACTGCGCAACTTATCTTCGTTCAAAGGTCAGCTTCTGTTTGCGGCAGGCAAGGTCGAACGCAATGTCACGGAAATCACCACGCGTACGGACGCGGAGGACACCCACACAGGATTCTTCAGCCGTGCCGCCAAGCGTATCACTATTGCGGTGGCTTATGAATCCTCTCCGGAACGTGATCTTTGGGCGGAGTGTCACGACCGCGCGCTGCGCCGCTTGGAGCGCAAATACGGCGACCAGCTTAACCTCGTCCGAATCAAAAATGTTCCCGGCGTAGGCAACCTCGCCTACCAGACGCTCAAAACTGCCGCCGCCGCTAAGCCGAAGCTGTTATTCACTGCAACTCCGACTCTTAGCAGTATATCACTGCGCTATGCGCTGGAGCATCCGGAGACCATAGTGCTTAACTGCGACGTTCCGCGTGACGGCAGAAACGTCAACACTTACTTTTATAAAATGTACGATCTTACGTTCCTCTGCGGTGTTCTCGCGGCGGCTTCCAGTGAGGCGGGCGTTGTCGGCTATATGTCTTCCGCGCCTACTTGGAGTTCCGCCCCTACCTACGACCTCAACGCCTATGCGCTTGGCGCAAGGCTTATCAATCCGCGCGCGCGTATACTCGACTACACCATGAGCGGCGTCAACGACTGGAGCGAACACGTTGACGCACGGAGAGAGTTTGCCGCTCACGGTGCGGATATCGCGTTCTGCCGTCACTCTCCGGATAATCCCCTCGACCGCAAAGCTTTCCCGGAGGTTTATGCGCAGATTTACAAAATAGCCAAAAACGGCGCGCCGTTAGAGAGCCTTGCGGCGGCGACGCTTGACTGGGGTCCTTTCTACGACAAAATGATAAGCGACGCTCTGCTCGGGCGTATCGGTCTGACAGGAGGTGCCGGCGGCGTTCCTGTACACTACGGATGGGGATTTCAGACAGGAGTTATGGACATCTTCCCGGTATACGGTGCAATCGGCGTTGCGGGACGCCTGCTGAACATTTTCCGCGACATTATGAAAAGCGGTTCCATACATCCGTTTGAGGGTCCTGTTACGGACATTGACGGTAATCTTCGCATTGACTGGGGCGCAGTTCCCACTCTTATGGAAATCCAGGAGATGGACTGGTTAGTTTACTCAATTGAAAAAATCCGCTAACCCTCTCATCCCCCGTAGGGGCGAGCACCGCTCGCCCGCCGTATCCATCGTCCCTCGCAAGGCGCATTTCCCGTCCTAATTTCCCATTTTCAACTTGCAATTTGCAACTCCGCCGTTCCACTCGTCCACTGCCTACTCATGACTACTGACTAATGACTAACTCCCGCCCTACGTAGGGGCGAGCATTGCTCGCCCGCCATATCCGTCGTCCCCCGTAGGCGCATCTCTCGTCCCCTGCCGACTGCCGACTTTAGACTAACTACTAACTCCCGTCCTAATTTCCAACTTGCCGCTTGCAATTCCACCGTATCCCCCGTCCCCTGCCGACTGTCGACTAATACCTACCGACTAATTCAATCTCTCTCTTGACAAACAACCATCTCCGGAGTTATAATATAACAAACAAAAATAAAGGAGATACTTCTTATGAGCGCTCCGCTTTATGAGGGCAAATCCAAACAGGTTTTCGCCGGTGATGAACCGGGAACTTATCTTATACATTTCAAAGACGACGCTACTGCCGGCAACGGCGAAAAGCACGCGCTGCTTGATAACAAAGGCGTTCTGAACGCCGCTATTTCTAACCTTATTTATGATTACCTCGCTAAAAACGGCGTTCCCACGCATTTGATAAAGGTTATCAATGAAACTGACGTCCTTGTCAAGGCAGCAAAGATTCTCCCTCTGGAGGTCATTATCCGCAATGTCGCGGCTGGCAGCTTCTCCAAAAAATACGGAGTGCCGGAAGGCAACGAACTCAAATCCCGTGTCGTGGAGTTCTCCCTCAAGGACGACGGTCTCGGCGATCCAATGCTCTCGCCGTCGCACATTCTCGCACTCGGGTTGGCTACTGAGGAGGAGATATTCGACGTTACCGTTCAGGCGCTCAAAGTTGACGAGCTGCTTATCGCTCTCTTTGATAAAGCGGGTATCAGGCTTATAGACTTCAAACTTGAGTTCGGAAAAACCGATGACGGAAAGATAATTCTATGTGACGAGATTTCACCTGACAGCTGCCGGTTATGGGATGCCGGCACTAACGAGAAAATGGACAAAGACCGGTTCCGCCGTGATCTTGGAAATGTAATGGATTATTACGCCGAAGTCCTTGACCGTCTGAAAAAGGTTCTCTGAATAATGTGAAACGTCAGAATATGGAATATAGAATTTTCACCTCAGCGGTAATTCATCATTCCATATTCTTTATTTACTAAGATATTAGGAGTATTTATGCCTCGTAATCAATCAATCAAAAAGGTACTTGTTATCGGCTCCGGTCCGATAGTTATAGGTCAGGCGGCGGAGTTCGACTACGCCGGAACTCAGGCGTGCCGCGTCCTTCGCGAAGAGGGTGCTGAAATCGTCCTTGTAAACTCTAACCCCGCTACGATTATGACAGACAGCGACGTAGCCGACCGCATATACATTGAGCCGCTTACTCCGGTTACGCTCAAGCGAATTATCGAAAAAGAGCGCCCGGACAGCGTACTGTCAGGGCTTGGCGGACAGACCGGATTGACGCTTTGTATGCAGCTTGCGCATGAAGGCTTTTGGGACAAAATGGGCATTCGCCTGCTCGGCAGCCCTATTGACGCAATTGAGAAATCTGAAGACCGCGAGCTTTTCAAAGCGGCTATGGAGAGTATAGGTCAGCCCTGTATCCCGTCTGATATTGCCAAGGATTTAGAGACCGCTCTCGCTGTCGCAAAGCGTATCGGATATCCTGTTATCAGCCGTCCGGCATATACGCTCGGCGGTTCCGGCGGCGGCATAGCGGAGAACGAGACGGAGCTTCGCGCCCTTGCCCCGCAAGGCTTGGAAGCCTCTCCAATAACGCAGATACTCATTGAAAAGTCCGTTGCCGGCTGGAAAGAGGTCGAATTTGAGGTTATGCGCGATGCGGCGGACAACGCTATCACTGTGTGTTCTATGGAGAATTTCGACCCCGTTGGAGTACACACGGGCGACAGCATTGTCATCGCGCCTACCGTGACCCTTGCCGACAGGGAATATCAGATGCTGCGAAGCGCTGCTCTGTCTATCATCCGCGCGCTCGGCGTGGAGGGCGGTTGCAACTGCCAGTTCGCGCTGAACCCCGACAGCTACGAATACGCGGTGATTGAGGTCAATCCGCGCGTCAGCCGCAGCTCCGCATTGGCAAGCAAGGCGACGGGATACCCGATAGCTAAGGTCGCAACCAAGATAGCTCTCGGTTACACGCTTGACGAGATCATCAACGCGGTCACGGGTCATACATACGCTGCGTTTGAACCGGCTTTAGACTATGTGGCTGTAAAGTTCCCTAAGTGGCCCTTCGATAAATTCGTGTACGCGAAAAGGGAGCTTGGTACACAGATGAAAGCGACCGGAGAGGTAATGGCAATTTCTGACAGTTTTGAGGGGGCGCTTTTGAAAGCGCTTCGCGGCGCAGAAATCGGATTTAATGATAAATGGAAAATTTTGGCTCAAAACAGCACTTCTGACGAGTTGAAAATTGCCGTAAAAAAGGCGACAGATGACCGTATTTTCACCATTTTTGCCGCTTTAGAGAAAGGTATTTCTCCGGAGGAAATTCACGAAATCACTCAAATTGACAAATGGTTCTTATATAAAATAAAACGGCATATTATTGATAATCCTGACGCGTTAAATGCTCCCTCATCGCTGATTTATAAAATGGTCGATACCTGTGCCGGCGAGTTTGCCGCTACGACGCCTTATTTTTATTCCATACCCGGTCCGGGCGAAAACGAAGCGCTGGAGTTCATTGATAAGTCCGTTAAGGAGCGTGTACTCGTGCTTGGCTCCGGTCCGATACGAATCGGGCAGGGTATTGAGTTCGATTACGCGTGCGTCCACTGCGTATGGTCACTGAAGGAGCTTGGGTATGAGGTGATCGTCATCAACAACAATCCTGAAACGGTATCCACAGATTTTGATACCGCCGACCGATTGTACTTTGAGCCGCTGACCATAGACGATGTGATGAGCGTTATAGAGATGGAGAAGCCTATCGGCGTAATAG
>JAITQY010000104.1 GCA_031288675.1 Oscillospiraceae bacterium
AGCCACGCCTCGTACTCGGTATATATCCTGTCCATAGCCGCCGCCGCGCCGCTTGTTACGCCGTACTTAGAATGGTTAGCGGTGAGATACGTGAATGCGCTTCCGCTGGCTTCCATATCGGCGAACAGCTTATCGTAACCGCCTACGGAGGACTGCTTTCCGCCGGAGATTGCTTTGGTCTTTGCCGTGCCGCCGGAACCGCTTTTTTCAGCGGCGGCGGTAGCTTTGCCGGTATCAGCTTTAGCGGGTTCGGGCTGCTCAAACTTATATTGCCACTCCATAATGCGGTCACTGTTTTCCTGAGCGCGCCTCGCTTGCTCGGCAAGCGCGGCGTCATAGGCTTTTTGAGCGCGAACGCTTTCGTCATGCAGCGCGGCGGCGAGGTCTTCGGCGTTCTCCGCAGAGGCGGAAGCGAGAGCGAACTCATAATCGTTCTGCGCTTTAAGACGCGCAAGCTCTAAATCTGATACAGCTCCGGCTTCCGCGGCGTTAATGTCTCCGAGCGAGCCTTGAAGCGTTACACGGCGGGCGAGTTCGCCCTGCACCTGAGCGCCGTTGTTAAGCCCTTTGGCGTTGGCGTACTCCGCAAAGTTCTGTCCGTCCAGCGCGGACGCGCTTTGGTTACGTGCGTCCTGATAAACGGGACCGACTTTGCTAAGCGCGTCGTCAATGCCGAGAACCGCATTGTCATAGGCGCGGCGGAGCTTAGAACGCGCTTGCTCCAGCTGGCGAGCGTATATCTCCTCTATGTAGTCACTGTTGTCATAGGCGCTGTAACTGACCTTACCGGATGTTTCCGCGCCTTTTGGGTTGGGGCGTTTGCCCGTGGTGACGGCGGCGCCGTCTTCGTCATCGGTTTTTACTTTGATATTTTTCGGTAAAATTATTCTCATTGTGATTTTTTCCTTAAATTAGTAGTTAATAGTCTGCTCATTTCCGCAGGTCTGCGGCAAGAGCTTGTTCAAAGTTCGAGAAAATACGAAAGCCATTTTCAAACTCTTCAAATTTCCAGTAAATATCTCCGCCGAAATCCATATATAGAGAATGTTCTCTATCGTATCCGCTGGACTGAGGCTCAAATTGGATGTTTATAGGGATAGTTATAACTTCCGGAGTTTCAAGCGACACGTATTCCAGTTTGCCTCCGTCATTTTGTGTAATCATCTTTTTACGCTTGTGTAAAATCATCACAGTTTATCTAAGCGTATTTGACGCGGCGGCAAGTGTATGCCAGCGTTACCGAGAGCAGTCCTATCAGAACAGTTTTGATAAGAACCTAAGCGCAAGCGCGATAAGGATAATCAGAATAATATCAGCAGGCACAAGTACTATAAGGATAGCCGCCGACCGCATCTGTCCGTCAAGAAAATCCGCGTCAGAGAAGTTCATCTCCCATCCGCCTTGTAAGTATCCGACCGCTCCGAAAAGCGTAAGGGATAATGCGTACGCCAACGCCAGAAGCAGCGCGAATATAAGAGCTGCCGTTAAGATTATACAGAGAGTTTTTTTCATAGCTATTTACGACCGATCTTATCTGATATTAATTTCCTTATTTTATCCAGTTTAAGTAATATGATATAGTTTGGTTCCATTTCTTCTAATGCTTTTCTTGTGCCTTGATTATAACGGTTTGCAATTATTGCAATTTGCTCATCGGTCAAATCCTTACCGTCGATAAACGGATAGTCGTGATATTTAAGCTGAGATAAATATAAAGCTGCCACAAAAACAGATTGCACAGGGTCATTGAGCGTATTGATTATATCTTTACGCTGTTGTCCGGTGAGTTTGTCGTAATCATATCCTAAGGCAACAGCGGCGGTACGTACCTGAACACTTGCGTTGCCGAAAGAAGTAGTGTCTTTGTCTCTGTCCGGCATAATACGAAAACTGCGTAGTATATAAGCTATATCATCAAATATAAAAGGTTCTCCTCCTACCTCAATATGAAGTACACCAGCAAGCAATTCAGGAGGAATATCATACTTTTCTGCGGCGGAGCGTATAATTACGGCGTATCCCTCAATCCATTGATCTTTGAACGGTTCAACCCATTCGTATTTATCTGTTCCCAAGACATTAATATCATACAGCCATTGCATTGCTTTGTCAACCGTCCATTCATGAACGCTCTCTGACGGACGCTATAATATTGCTGTGTGCCGCGCTTCTATATTATGTGTATTCCGCGTGTACCGGCAGGGGCGGCGATTAATCCGCCCCATGCGTTTGAGGGTCAGGTCCAGCGGGAGAAGCTGCTGAACTCAATTCCGCCGTAGACGTTGCTAATGCTCTCCCATTTGGCAAGGCGACGGCGCTCAAACCGCGCAAGACCTTCCTCGTAGCGCGCCTGAAAAAATGAGGCGAGCGCCGGATTTTCTTCTAATAAGAGGTGAGCCGCCAGACCGTAGGGCGCAACGCCGTCAAGCAGCTGCTCCGGCAGGTCAACAGTATAGCTAAGCTCGCTGACGTCTAAAAGGGTATCTTCCGTGCCTGCGGCGCGCTGAAGCTCCGGAAGTAAAACTCTAAGTATGCCGGACGCGCGTGCGCTGTATTCGGCGGCGTCCTCGACCGCGTCCATAAGTTTCAAAGCTGATTCAAAAATATTTTCTGCTGTCATAAGTATAATCTCCGTGAAAGTAGTAGTCAGGGGGACGGGGGACGCGATAATTAGGGGTTACGCGTCCCCGTCCTATGCCGTTTAGAGGCGCGGTTAAGGTTAGCCGTTGAAAATTACGGAGCTAACCGGAGAATCGTACATCCCCGCCTTGACGGAGTACGCCTTTATGGGAGCGCCTAACGTCAGCGAACTGTACGGAATCGTAACGCCGGCATACTCCTTAGCCGAAGCGCTGTAACGCGGGTCGGTACCGTCGATAGTGTAATAGCTTGCGGTGCCGGAGACGCTGCTGGTAATCTGATAGTACTGGTTAGCCGTGTTTTTCTGTATCGTCGGAGCCGGAAGTACGGAGGTGACAGAGGCGGCGGTGTATACTCCGCTGGCGCGTGAGCCGAGAACAAACGCGTCGTGTATTATCCTGCCGTCTATTTGGTTGCCGTTGATACCCGGAGGATCCTGATGTATCTTAAAGTCGTGGAGCTTAACGGCGGCGATAAGGCTGCTTTCGTGCGCGGCGATGAACTTGACGCCGGCGGGCATAACGCTTGCCGGAACTTTGATGACCTTCATACCGTCAATCATTCCGACGTAGCCCATTTTCAGCGCCTCCTCACCGAGTTTGTCGTTGGTGAGGAACTCCGGATTGCGTTTGAGCAGCTTGTAGCAGGCGGAGGAAATGAAAAGAGTCCTGCCGGTTTCGGGGGCGTGGGCGTTGTCTAACTGCTCCGTAGCGTTGGTGATAAGCTCCGTAATGTTGCTGACTGAAGGCTCGTCCACCGCGGCGATAGTTCCGGCTTTCTTTGCCCATACTCAAGCCGGTACTTGTCCACAGCGTCCGTAACGACCTCGTCGATTTCGCGCCTAAGCGCGCGTGCCGCGCCTTTAACGTTCATTTGGTCGTTGTCGTCGCCCTTGTCGATGATGAAGCAAAACGCCTTGTCCTGAGTAAGTTTCAGTTCCTGTAAGCTGTCTTTAAGATCTACGGGAACGCCGTAACGCTGAGTATCGGAACGCACATAGTTACCGAGCGGCACCGTATCGACGCTGTAAACGAGTATAGATTCCGCGCCGTCGAATTTGTAGTTTTTGCTCGCCGCAAATTCCGTGCGCGAGACTTTTTTGAAGCGTTCAGCTACGTGACCGCTGTATTTTTTTGCAAGATTGATAGACATTGTGATTTTTCTCCTTTAGTGTTTGTAGTTTTTTTACTTGATAATTTTGTGTAAACATTATATAATGGTTCTACAATATTAGATTGCGAGGGTTTGCGCTATGAAACTTAAAGTTTTTATCCCGCTTATAATCCTGATTTCATTTAGCTTTCTCCTTTCTTCATGCGGCGGAACGTCAGAACCCGTGCCTACCGAAACTTATGCACCTGCCGTTACGCCTGCCGCCGAGCCAAACGCTGAACCCAGTGCGGAGCCTACGGAAGTTATCGCTGAACCGGCAGAAGTTACTCCTGTAATGCTGAGCTGGCAGAACGCTTTAGACGACGAAATCGGCGTGCTGGACGACAAGGTGTATACTTTCCCCAACGGTGAAACGCGCGTCTACGCGGCTGACGAATACATACTGCTGCTTGACGGCGCGTTCACGCCCGCAAGGGTCATAGAGCAGCTCGGCAAGCTGTACATTCCGGCTGACTGCTACGCGGAACTCGCCCTTATGGATTTCCCGACAGTTGAGTTTGACGGCGAACTTTTCGCCGATTACTCCGTTGTAGCCTCGCTGCTCGGCAAAGATTGCGGCATACTGCCCGCGTGGTCTTACGCCCGCTTTTATGAAAAGCAATGGCATATCGAGTGGCTTACAATGGCTTATCGCCGCGCAATGGCGGATAACACCGTAGTGTGGATTGACGACCATTTTGAGATAGACGAATCTGCCTTGCGCACGGACCTGCGCCAAAATCTTCGTCAGGCATACACACTGTTTGAAGATTACGCCTTTGACAACGGTCTTGCCGGCGTTGAAACGCGCAGCAGCGCGGAACTCGGCATTATCCTACATCATATTGAGTTTGCGGACTATCTTGGTTCGGCAGGACGATTCGCGTTTTTCTCCGCTCCGTATACCGCCATTGTGGATGTGCAAAGCGGCGATACGTATTTCTATTCTTTCGCGCATTTGACGGGCAGTGTCTGGAAGCCGGACTTTTACCGCGACGATTTATTTTTAGGCGGCTACTACATGGGATAAAGGCGCTGTGTCCTGATTTTTGCTGCATTCTGTTTCTAATACATGGTACGAGAAAAACTTGACGGCAGACGGCTTAAAAAATCCTGTGCTTACCGTACTGTAATTTAAGCGCAAAATTCCGGCTTGCGTAATGCGAACCTCTCCGGCTGAGTTAACGGACGTGTTCCCTGTATTAGGGTGTACGC
>JAITQY010000114.1 GCA_031288675.1 Oscillospiraceae bacterium
CAGCGGTATAAATTTCTTTGATAATGGAAAAGATAGGCGTAGGGACTAAGCGGTTCCAAAGCAGACGTTAGAAAAACGTCCCTACGAAGGAGTGATATAACTATGACGCTAAACGCGCAAGTAAAGCGCGGTGATATTTACTATGCCGACCTCAGCCCGGTTGTAGGTTCGGAGCAGGGAGGAACACGACCGGTACTTATCGTTCAAAACGACACCGGCAATAAACACAGCCCGACGGTGATCGCCGCAGCTATAACCTCACAAATAAATAAAGCAAGGCTTCCCACGCATATTGAAATAGGCGGGAAAAGCTACGGCTTGACCAAAGACAGCGTAGTGCTGTTAGAACAGGTGCGTACTATTGATAAGCAGCGTCTTCGCGAACGCATAGGTCAAATTGATAATCAAATGATGAATAGGATTGACAACGCTATCGCTGTAAGTATGGGGATAGGATAATTGACAGACAGTAATTAACAACGATATAATTCAAAGGAGGACACAATGCCAAAGAAAACAGAGAAGCCAGTCATGAAGTCCGTAAGAGAGCCGGTAAAAGCTACGGCTAAGCCATCCGCTAAGTCCCCGGGCGCGAAGGCTGAAAACTCCGGAAAATCCGTCAAGCAAAGTATGTCGGCAAGTGCCGCTAAGGTAAAACCTGCGGCGGCAATGCAGCCTCCTCCCGAAGATACGTCTATGGCGAAAATGCTTTATACTATCGCGGGAGTGCCGGTAGCGAATAATACGAACTCAGTAACTTTCGGTGAGCGCGGTCCGATGGCGTTACAAAATCCGTGGTTCTTTGAAAAGTTAGCGCACTTCGACCGTGAGGTAATTCCGGAACGCCGTATGCACGCCAAAGGCTGGGGCGCGCACGGAACATTTACTGTCACCGGTGACATCACGCAATATACTAAGGCGAAGATATTCGCCGAGATAGGTAAGATGACGCCTGTATTTTTGCGGTTTTCGACCGTTGCGGGTGAGCGGGGCGCGGCGGACGCGGAGCGCGATATACGCGGGTTCGCGATGCGGTATTATACAGAGGACGGCAACTGGGATTTGGTAGGCAACAATACGCCTGTGTTTTTCCTGCGTGACGGTCTGCGGTTCCCCGATCTTAACCACGCGATAAAGCGCGACCCTAAAACAGGACGCCGTAACCCGCAAAGCAACTGGGATTTTTGGAGCAGTCTTCCGGAAGCTCTGCACCAAATTACAATAACGATGAGCGATCGCGGAATACCGGCAAGTTTCCGAAATATGCACGGATTCGGCTCTCATACGTTTTCAATGATCAATGCCGCCGATGAGCGGGTTTGGGTCAAGTTCCATTTGGAAACTCAGCAGGGAATACAGAATCTATCTGACGCGGACGCCGCAAAACTTGTAGCTATGGACCGTGAAAGTCACGGCAAAGACTTATATCAAGCGATTGAGCGGGGAGATTATCCGCGCTGGAAGATGAAGATACAGGTAATGACACAAGAGCAGGCGAGGACGCACCGGGATAATCCGTTTGACTTAACCAAAATTTGGAGGCACAAGGATTTTCCGCTGATTGACGTAGGAATTTTAGAACTCAACCGCAATGTCGATAACTTTTTTGCGGAGACAGAGCAAGCGGCGTTCAATCCGGCGAATATAGTTCCCGGAATCGGATTCTCTCCGGATAAAATGCTTCAGGCGAGGTTGTTCAGCTACGGTGACGCGCACCGTTACCGGCTCGGCGTAAACCATCATCAGATACCGATTAATAAACCAATCAACGGCGCGAATCATTTTTACCACCGCGACGGGCAAATGCGCGTAGACGGGAATTTCGGCGCGACACTGACTTACCAGCCAAACGAGCTTGACGAATGGAAAGAACAGCCGGCGAAAAAAGAACCTCCGTTAGAGCTTACCGGAGCGCTGGACGCTTATAATCCTGAAAGCAATCCCACTGATGATTGCTTCTATTATCCCGGACTGCTTTACAACATTATGACGGAGAAGCAGAAGCAGCTTTTGATAGAAAACACCGTGAATAATATGACCGGAGTAATGAAAAATGTTATGCTGCGCCACGCCGCGCATTGCTATCTTGCCGATACAGACTATGGAACACGGCTTGCCAAAGCTCAGGGATTAGATTTGAACGAGGTAATTCGTCTTTCGCAACTGCCGAATGAGGAGATATTAAAGCAAACGATGAAGGGCAGTTGTTAATAACTAAAAAATCAAAAGGACGGGTCGGCCGACCCGCCCTTTTGTGTTATAAAAAGTAGTTTATGCCTACCGCTTCTTTGTTCTTCTTTTAGTTTTGTCACGCTGTAAGCCGGCAAGTATTCCTGCGCCGAGACTTGACGTTCCGCTGAACAGCGCAAAACCTCCGCTTGCAGCCTGGTCACTAATGACCCGTCCGATCGCGAACACTACGATAAACGTAATAACAGCCGCTCCGACCGCTACGAACAGCTTCTTCTCCGATACGCGCTTCGCGGCAACTTTAGATCCGGCAAACACGGATAAAGCTCCGCACGCGACGGAAGTTATTTTCATATGTTCTTCGGCAATTGTGCCGGACAGCGTCATTGCGGACGCTATCATTAAAAGCGCTATTGATACTACAATAGCGACTCCGGCGCCTATTGCGGAATTCACTGCCGGATGGGTGAGGGCAGCTTTGTAACCTGTTTTGCGAGACGATGAGCGTTCCATATTTATATGACCTCCAAAAATAAACAGTTGCAATTGCTATGAATAGGCTGATTCTGTTGCGCCGATTATTGCCTTAAATCATATCGTGTTACATACTATGATTTGACGCTGAAAAAAATAACCTGAAAAAGCAATCATATTCTGCGGACAGGAAGCGTAAAATTAGACAACTACAACTGTCAACTGAGGAGGCACATAATGGAACTGACACTGAAAAAAAAGAACTTAGGTCTGTACTATAAGCAAGCGGACAGCGGCGTAACTCACGAGGAAAGCTCTGAGATGATTGTTCCGGACAGTTTGCCCGATGTCGGGCGCATTATAGATACTGACGGAACCGCGCTTCTGCGCAGTAAGGAATGTTCCGACGGCAAAATAACCGTCGGAGGAATCGTACGCACGAATATCGCGTATGAGCCGGAAGGAGGCGGAACTGTACGTACGCTTGCCGCTCAAATACCGTTCAGCACGGTTATCCTCGCGGCGAACGCGACACATGATTCAAAGGTGGTTGCAAATACGCGTGTATCGAATGTCAACGCAACGATACTTAACTCCCGTAAGCTGCAAATCACTCCGGAGATTTTGGTTAATGCCGGAGCTTACTGCCCTGCGGAAATAGCGATTTCAAACGCGCCGGATGATGCGGACGACCAGAATCAGATAGAGGTACTTACCAGTACAATTGAACTGAACCCTATTACGGACGTCAGGGAACGCAACTTCAATATCTCCGATGAATGCCAGCTTTCGTCCGGAGCGCCGATGATAGGTACGCTCGTGCACAGTTCCGTAGACTTACAGCAGGACGAATACCGCGTCGCCGGAGCTAAATTGATTGTCAAGGGAACGGCTGTCATTAAACTGGTATATATACCTGCAGACTCCATTATTCCGTATTCCGAAGATATTTCAGTTCCGTTCTCCGAAGTTATAGATATGGCGGACGGAGAAGATAACGAAAACAAGACGTTCGACATCACGCTTGTGCCTACCGGAATATATGTTCAGGAGCAGGGCGGCGACTATGCCAAATCGGTGAGTGTAGAGATACCTGCTACAGTTCAGGTGCTTGTATGGAAAAAAATCACGGCAAACTATGTAGCGGACGCTTACAGCACCGTAGCAGAAACTGAGAACGCAACAGAAACTCATCAGGTACTTTGCCTTGACAGCGAGCAAACGCTTAAAGATACTGTCCGTGAAACCCTGCATACGACGGGTACGCCGACTTCTATAATTTGCGCGCGTGTTTATCCGTGCGAAACGGTTCGCGCCGCCGACGGTTACGGGGTTTCGTTCCGCGTATGCGTTACCTACTGTACTGAAGAGGGCAGGACGCATACGACCAGCGAGAAGCTTCAGGCATTTTTCGCCTATCCCGGACTTCCCAGTATTGATAATATAACTGCCGAACCGTATTTCGGGGACGCGTATGCAACCGCTGCCGCCGGAGGAATAGAAGTCCGGATTCCTGTTGACCTTAAAGTTAAAATCTTCAGCACACGTGAAATTAACCCGGTAAGCAGCGTTATGGTCAACGAGGATTCTGTAAAGTGTAATGCCGACGCTCCGTCACTGACAATAATTAAAGTAGGCAGTGAAGATACACTTTGGACGCTTGCAAAGCGGTATAACTCCACGCGTAAACTAATCTGCGAGGCGAATAGCCTTTGCGATACCGGCAGTGTTGCCGCCGGCGACGTTCTTATCGTTGCCAAAAGAAGAGGGTAAAAGCAAAACGGCTTGAAGCCGTGTAGGTTCAAGCCGTTCTGTAATAAAATAAATAAAAAATACGGGCGGGTTTTAACCCGCCCCTGCTGTGCCGCCGAAACGGCAGTTTGTGGAGCTGTTGGCGGGAATCGGACCCGCGAACCTCTTCATTACCAATGAAGTGCTCTACCGACTGAGCTACAACAGCATTTCACTCACGTTTGAGAATTATAGCATAAGGGTATAATTTTGTCAAGCACTTTTTTAGATTCAGGATAGGAGGAAATATATGCAGATTGAAACAACGCCGGTGTCAATTACAGAGCGCGTTGCAGCTGTAAACAGCACCATCAACGGGTTTGTATGGGGTCCGGTAATGCTGGCTCTGTTTATTGCCGTCGGATTGTTGTTCACACTGCGGACGGGTTTGTTTCAGGTAACGCATTTCCGGCTGTGGATTAAGTCCACGCTTTTTGCTATATTCAAGCGTGAGGATGTACGAAAAACAAAAGACAGATACGCGATAAGCCGGTTTCAGTCGCTTTGTACCGCCCTTGCTGCAACGGTTGGTACCGGGAGTATCGTTGGGGTAGCGACGGCAATCGCGCTCGGAGGACCCGGCGCGGTATTTTGGATGTGGCTCTCGGCATTTTTGGGAATGATGACAAACTATGCGGAGAATGCGCTGGGGATAAAATACCGCTTCAAAAATGAAAAGGGCGAATGGGTCGGCGGGGCGATGCACTATATGGAGCGCGGTCTGAATATGAAGTGGCTTGGAATGTTCTTTGCGCTGTTCTGTATGTTGGCGTCGTTCGGGATTGGCAATATGACACAGGGCAACTCAATTGCCGATGGCATTCAAAGCGCGTTTTTTCCCCAGTATTCACAGGTATATCTGTTCGGCGGCGTTACTGTAGTTAAAGCGGTTGTCGGAATTGTAATAATGATTTTCGTCGCGTTGGTCATACTTGGAGGAATCAAACGTATAGCATCTGTAACGGAGAAGTTCGTGCCTTTTATGGTTATTCTCTACCTTGCCGGTGGTCTTATCGTTATCTTTGCTAATATCGGAAATGCCGGCGGCGCGTTCAGACTGATATTCGGGGAAGCGTTCAAGACGCGCTCGGCAGTCGGCGGAATTACGGGATATGGAATAGCGGCGGCGATGAGATTCGGCATCTCACGCGGGGTATTTTCTAACGAGGCAGGACTTGGCTCCAGTGTAATGGTGCACAGTGCGTCCGACGTTAAAGAGCCGGCAGAACAAGGTCTGTGGGCAATTTTTGAAGTATTTTTAGATACGATAGTTGTTTGCACGATAACGGCTTTAGCGATTTTAATGTCCGGAGTATATGACCTCAAGTCTCATTTGCAGATACTGAACTCCGGCACGGAATTGCCGTCCGCAATGACAGGAATAGAGCTGACTCAATCAGCGTTTGCAACGGTATTCGGTCGGTTAGGCGCACCTTTTGTATCCGTTGCCGTATTGATGTTCGCGCTCGCTACTATCTTAGGATGGAGCTACTACGGCGAAAAAGCGTGGCGGTATATATTCGGAAACAGGTCGGCAATTGCGTATAAACTTATATTTATACTTGTGATTTTCTTTGGCTGCACGTCCGGACTTGCAATAGTATGGGATATTTCCGACACATTCAACGGATTGATGGCGATCCCTAATCTGATTGCAATTATCCTGTTAAACGGTGAAGTTATCAAGTTAACAAAGGATTATCTTAAACGCATAAAGCAACCTTAGTTCAGCTTACTGCCCCTGCTCCTTTGGAGAGATTTTTATCCCTAAAGCGCTGTTTCCATTTTCCGGCGGGACAGTAAGACAGGCAGCGACCGCAGTGCCAGCTGTCAGCGTGCTGGAGTCCAAGTTCACTTACCGGAAGTTTGCTCATAGCTTCGTTGACTTCATCCCATGTCGGATCGGGGTTGTCAATCAAATCTTCCTTGCCGCCGAACTCCTTGCGCAGCGCGTGCTCGGCTACATAACAGCGCGGCATACTTACTGTAGCGTATGTAAACTCCCTTTCTCCTACCTTACAGGAATGTTTGTCGTCAGAGCCATATTCGCCGATTGCGTTTGTCGGACAAACTTTAGTACATATGCCGCAGTTATTACATAAACTTACACCTGAGTACATAGGATCAGCCTCAATTTCCGCAGTCGTCAGAATCGCGCCGAACCGGTTGCGCGGTCCGAACTCCGGCGTAAGCACGATGCTCATCCAGCTGAACTCGCCCAACCCTGCGGCAACGGCGGCGTGGCGCAGACTGATTTGCTTGCCGTTTGTCATTGGTCCGGTAGAGAGGGGTACGGCGACCTCTCCGGTTGCGCGCTCAAGCGTTTGAGCGACGGCGTAACAAGCGTAAGCAAGCTCATAGTTCGGCAGTATTGTATACGCATACGTGCCGTAAAGTCCTTTTAGCTGTGACATTCCGTCCTCAAAGCTGCGGAAATTAGCTTGTATAATCCCGTCAAGCAGACGCACGCCAATCACAATTACAGACTTACAGCCGGGCAGGATTTCCTCCGGATGCGTACCCGGCGGAGACTCAGCAAAGCGGTCAACGCTTGCAACTCCGCACATATCCATTCCATATTTAAGCGCTAAATCTTTTATAGTTTGCTTTATGTCCATTTTAGTTGCTCTTTTATAATTCTCTGTTTAGTTATAGTATAACACAACAGAATGGAATTGCAAGCAAATCATTCTCACTGATTGTATAAAATATACGTTGCAAATCTCTTAGGAGTGTGTTAAACTGTAGAAAATAACAAAATTGTATAAGGAGGATTGAACGTGGAAGAGCAAAATTACCCGAAATTTTATAGCTTACTCAGCAAGAAACACGGCTATAGCTGGGAAACACCGCCGGACGCGGTTCCGGAAAGCGAGATTACGGATACGCTTGAAGCGGAAGTTCTTGTTATCGGCGGAGGTATAAGCGGACTTGCGGCTGGCGCAAGATGCGCAGTCAAAGGGCTTAGCGGAATCATCATTGATAAAAACCCTAAGCAGGTCTCGCTTGCCGGTCAGATAGCGGCTGTCAATACCCGTTTTATGGCGGAGAAAGGAATCGTCATTGACAAAAAACAATTAGCGGCGGACTGGCTTAAAGTAAGCGGCAGCAGAGTACAGGAAGAATTGCTGTGGATTTTCATCAACCGCAGCGGAGAGGGCTTTGAGTGGCTGTGCGACCTTACCGAAGACAGTTTGGATACGACGATTTACGTTGGCTATAAGGGACCTGCGTTCGGCGAATATCTCGGAACGCACCACATCACAAAAAAACCGGACTGCGGAAAATACAAAAATTTCGGCGGCGGATTTTTAGCTTGTGAGATTTTAGAAAAAGCTTTTTTAGAACACGGAGGGAAGTTATACCGCAGTACTGAAGCCGTATATCTTGAAAAGGATTCAGGCGGGCGCGTTACCGGATGTATAGCGAAGGGCGACGACGGCAAATACCTCCGGTATAAAGGTGTAAAAGCTGTAATACTTGCTACCGGTGATTGCAGTGACAATACCGAAATGTTAGAAGCGTTCTGCCAAATCGGATTGCGTCCAAGCCGGCGTTTTCCGCGCAGGGGCAACACCGGCGACGGTCAGAAAATGGCGTATTGGGCGGGCGCAATACTTGATAATCCGGAATGGGCGCCGACGCTCCACGCGCTTGGATACAGCGGTTATCAATTCTTTTTCCTGCACGTTAATCAGCATGGTAAGCGCTTTATGAACGAGGATACGTGGATGCAGGCAAAATCAGTACGCTGCCTTATGCAGCCAGGCGGAGACTATGCGTTCAGCGTCTTTGACAGCAAGTGGCTTGATGAAATAGAAGCGCGCTGGGAATTGCTCGGAGGGCAGGGGATGTCGCCGTTAAGTACATTGGGCGAGGCGTTTAACCGCGAACAGCTGAAGAAGTCTATAGAAGGTACGATTTACGGAAACTCCGTATTCGGAGACGGCGGAGAAAACGACGTATATGTAAACGGAGGCAACGGATACGTTGCGGATACGCTTGAAGAACTTGCGGAGAAAATGGGCGTTTCGGCAGATAACCTAATCAAAACCGTTAGCAGATATAATGAAATCGTTGTCGGCGGAGACGACACGGATTTCGGTAAGCGGAAAGAAATGCTTACTTCCGTCACCCAGGGACCTTTCTATGCGCTGAAGTGGGGTCCGTGCCTGTTAGATGTGTTCGGCGGCGTGTTGACAAATGCCAGCCTTCAGGTTCTTGACCCGGATCATAAACCTATATCCGGTTTGTACGCGGTCGGTAATGCCGCCGGAGGTATGTACGCCGTGGATTACCCGCTCTTGCTGAACGGCAATAGCTACGGGCGTGCGCTTGCTTACGCTATGCAAATCGGGGATGTTTTAAGCGAAGCGTAAGAACGTTAAACTAACGTCTGCTAACAATGCGGCTATCAGCTCACAACTTTTACAAAAAGTACTTGCAATGAGCGGGCGGGTATGTTATAATCAAACAAAAATGTAACAGGAGGAACTCTATATTATGGAACTCAAAGGCAAGGTAGCATTTGTTACCGGCGGAGCCAGCGGAATCGGTCTCGGCATAGTCAAGGCATGTCTCGCCGAGGGGATGAAAGTCGTTATCGCTGACCTGCGCCAAAACGCAATTGACGACGCGATTGCACAGCTTAGCGGCGATGTTTACGGTATCAAACTTGACGTAACTGACCGTGAGGCTTACAAAGCTGCGGCAGACGAGGCGGAAACGAAGTACGGTAAGATTCACGTATTGGTTAACAACGCGGGAATCGGCTGTGCAAACGGTCCGCTGTGGGCAGTCAGCGCCAAAGATACTGACTTTGCGCTTCGTATCAACATCGTAGGAATTCTCAACGGTATTCAAGAGGTTCTGCCGCGTATGCTGAAGCACGGCGAGGGCGGATATGTCGTAAGCACCGCGTCAAAGGCGGGACTTATCCCTGTGCCGGGCTGCGGACTTTACAATCTGACGAAGCAAGCCACGATTGGTATCTCCGAGACGCTTTCGTGCGATTTGCCGGAAGGCTATGGTTCTGCGGTACTTTGCCCGGGACCGTTCGGCTCAAATCTTGGTCAAAGCTCGCAGGAAGTTCAGGCGATGCTGCTTGGAGAAGAAATTCCTAAGCGTCCGGAAGCGCCGGCGCACGACAGCGCAACTCCTCCCCCGCCGCCGCCGGGAATGGAAAATGTTGATCCGGCAAAATTATTCCGTCCGGCGGACGAAGCCGGCAAGCGCGTTGTTCGCGGAATTAAGAACGGCGATATGTACATAATCACTCACAACGAGTTCCGCGCGGGTACACAGAAGCGCTTTGACGCTATCATTCGCGCGTTCCCGGACGAAGTTCCGTATGATCCGTTCCTGAAGATGTTCGGTTTCTTGGCTGACAACCCCGTATTTGACAAGCAGAAAAACGTTGGCACATTGGATGGATACGAGGCTATTTAAGATTGCGTTACCTGACAGGCGGACATATGTCCGCCTGTTTTCAAAATTTCCGAAAGGGTGATAATCTTAGGAAATGCGGAAATCAGAAAAACACCGGCGGGAATTTTCCCGCCGATGTTTCGTTTTTTTGATTTAATTCAGTTGCTAATTACTTTCCGGCTTTCAGGTCGGCAAGAACTTGCTTCGCGACTTCCGCCGCGCCTGCCGCGTCTTCACTGTAAGCGTCAGCGCCGATTTCGTCCGCATACGCCTGAGTAATCGGAGCGCCGCCGACGATTACTTTCAGCTTGCGTCCGGTCTTAGCGGTATACGCCTGCAACGCTTCCATAGCCTCCTTCATTGCGGGCATGGTGGTGGTGAGCAGCGCGGAGAGAGCAACGACCTCAACGTCCGGGTTAGCTTCAAGCGTCTCAATGAACTTCTCCTTCGGTACGTCAACGCCGAGATCCATAACTTCAAAGCCTGCGCCTTCGATCATCATCGCTACAAGGTTCTTGCCGATGTCGTGCAAGTCGCCCGCAACGGTGCCGATGATCAGTTTGCCAATCGGCTCTGCGCCGGCGTCTTTAAGCGCCGGAGCAATAACCTCAACGCCCTTCTTCATTGCGCGCGCCGCAATAAGCATTTCCGGAACGAAGATTTCATTGTTTTTGAACTTCGTACCAACAACGCTCATCGCGCCGATCATTGCCTTGTTAAGGATGTCAGCCGCGTTTTCGCCCGCGTCAAGAGCTTCTTGACACAATTGCGCTACTTGTTTCGCCTTACCGTTTTCAACGGCGGCTTGAATTTCGAGTAATTTCTCAGACATTTTTGGGTATCCTCCAATAATATTTACTTTAGCTTTTGCTTACAAATTATGCCTTTTTGGCGGCAGCTGCCGGAGCCGCAATAATGCCTTCGCGGTGTGCGGAGATGTATTCCATACAGAAATCATCTTTTCCTACGCACGCTTCTGCGGCATAAATTACTCCCAGCAAAGCCTTATCCAACGGGTCAAAAACCGCGCTGTCTAATCCGGCATTTATTGCCAGCGTCGCGAACGCCATATTGACAAGCTTACGCGCCGGCAGATTGAATGAAATGTTGCTGATAGCTCCCGTGATGTGGATCGAGGGGTACTTCGAGCGGATATACTGCATTACGTCAATTACGACTGCAATTCCGACCTCATCCTCGTCGTCCTTGTCATAGGAAGTCGCAAGCATCTCAACCAAC
>JAITQY010000013.1 GCA_031288675.1 Oscillospiraceae bacterium
AGCGCAATTTTTTCCGCCAAACGTCCGCCGAGCAATGAAACTATTTCGTCAAGCATTTCGGCTTTACTCAGATAGTTTCTGTCCTCCGTCGGCAGATAGATCGTCATTCCTCCGGCGCGTCCGCGCGGCAGTATTGATATATGATGGACTGGGTCGCTGTGTTCCAACCAACGCGCCGCAACAGCGTGACCTGCCTCATGAAACGCGACCAAGCGTTTTTCCTTGTCGCTGACAACTTTACTTTTCTTCGCCGGACCTGCAATGACTTTCAGCATTGCGTCCTCAATGTCAGACATTCGTATAAATCGGTTGCCGTTACGCGTCGCGTGCAGCGCCGATTCGTTCATCAGGTTCTCCAAATCCGCCGGAGTAAATCCTATAGTAGTTTTCGCAACGTCAAGTAGTTTTACATCCTCCGCAAGACGCTTATCCTTTGTATGGATTTTGAGTATCGCCTCACGACCGCGAATATCCGGAAGTCCGACATAAATCGTACGGTCAAAACGTCCCGGACGAAGCAGCGCACGGTCAAGTATATCATGACGGTTCGTCGCCGCCATAACGATTACGCCTTCATTGGTGCCAAAACCATCCATCTCGACAAGCAGCTGGTTAAGCGTTTGCTCGCGTTCGTCGTGTCCCCCTCCGAGTCCCGCGCCGCGCTGACGCCCGACCGCATCAATCTCATCAATAAACACAATACTCGGCGCGGCTTTCTTAGCCTGCTCAAACAAATCACGTACACGGCTCGCGCCGACACCGACGTAAAGCTCCACAAAGTCCGAACCGCTTATAGACAGGAACTGCACCCCAGCCTCACCCGCAACAGCTTTAGCCAAATAAGTCTTTCCCGTTCCCGGAGGTCCGACAAGCAAAACGCCTTTGGGGATTCGCGCTCCCATTTCCGCAAAGCGTTTCGGTTCTTTCAGGAACTCAACTATCTCCTCAAGCTCCTCTTTCTCTTCGTCCGCACCGGCAACGTCCGCAAATGTAATCTTCTTCTTTTCTTTGCTGGCGTCGCGGGTATGGGCGCGTCCAACCTTAAACGGGCTGCCGCCTTTTCCGCCGGCTTCGCGGTTCATCATAAAGTACCAGAAAATCATAAATGCCGCAATAATTACAATATACGGTATAAACGACGTCCACCACGGAAATTCCAGACCGCGGTTCCAGTCGTAGCTAACGATTATCCCGGCGTCTTTCTGTTCGAGGATAAGAGCGTTCATATCCTCATAGAAAATCAGGTCGTTGTACAGCTTATGCGTAAGCATAGGTTTATCACCGACCATTTTGCTTCCGTCAACCGGCTCGTACAGCTCCGCATATAGAATACCGCCTTCAACAACGAACGATTTTACGTTCTCTGTAAGGAATTGTTCCCGCACTGCGGAATACTTAACCTCATCGGTTTTCATAACGTCACGGGTAAGCAAAAACAGCGCTGTACCGAGAATGATCAGTATAACTATAGTTGCGCCCAAATTTACCGTAGATTTGTTCTGATTTCTGTTGCTGCCATTTTTCATTAAATTAAGTCTACTTTCTTCAACTCTGTTACTGTTGAGATTAAGTCTCTAAGCAGTGTATGTCAGGAAGCGTACGATAATGTTCATCATAATCCAGTCCGTACCCTACCACAAACTCATCCGGTATGACAAACCCTACAAAATCCGCGTCAAACGGAGTCCGTCTGCGCTCCCGCTTATCAAGCAGAACGGCAACTTTAACGCTGTTTGCTCCGCACTCCTTTAAGTATTTGCAAATTCCGTTAAGTGTATGCCCGCTGTCTAAAATATCTTCCGCGACAATTATGTCGCGCCCGGACAAATCGCTTTTCGGAAACAGCCGAAACTTAAGCTCCCCGCTGGATTCCATCGCGCTTCCGTAACTGTCCACCGCCATAAAGTCCACGTCGCATTCAATCGTAAGCTCTCTGACAAGGTCAGCCGCAAATACGAACGCCCCGGTCAAAACACCTATTACCAAGGGTTTGCCGTTTGCCGAGACGTTTCCCGTATACACAGAACTGATTTCATACGCAAGCTCTTTGACCCGGGATTGAATACGGTCACTGCCGATGAAAATCTTGCCAAGTATCATATCATTTCCCCTCTCATTTGTCAATCGTGATTTTTGAATTTACTATGAACTTTTACAGAAAGTAATATCCTATCGTTCAAGCTTAGAGAACAGTCACTTAGGAAAAGTCATTATAAGACCTCCTTTGCCGCTGCGCGACAGTTCTAAGGCGCCGTCAATATGCTCCCGAAACAAGCTTACGCCAAAGGCTTCCGCCGCTAACATAATAACTCTGGAAGCTATCGCCGGAGCAAGTACATTAATTTCCTTACGCGGCAGCTTCGGATTTTCAACCGTAAAGCCGCAGTTATGCAAAAACGCTTCTGCAAGCCCCCTAAGGCAGTGTTCGTCCTCTGCAAGGTATTTACCCGCGGCAAGCGAGTGCTCCGCGATTTTGGGGTTTATCCGGCGCAAAACAGGCATTACAGCTGCCCGTATCAAATTCCGCGAATACCGCGTATCGGCGTTACTGCTATCCTCAATATGTGAAATGCCGCTATACTCCAAATATTGCATAACTTCCCTGCGGGTAAGGCATAAAATAGGTCGGATCACCGTCAATCCGGATGCACGGGTCAATTTAGGAGCAATCCCTCGCAGCCCGTTTCCCCCTGTACCCCGCGCTAAATTCGCAATCATCGTCTCTGCGTTATCATCAGAATTATGAGCCGTTGCAACAATCGACGCATTTTTTTCAAAAAATGTATATCTTGCTTCTCGTGCGGCGTTTTCAGATCCGTCCAGCAAGTTGTTTGGATAACTCACGGTAAGTTTCAAATTATTTTCACGGCAATAATCACGCACAAAACGTTCGTCACGGTCAGACTCTTTTCCGCGTATTTTGTGATTAAAGTGCAAGACCTCTATCGAAAAATCGTAATTTGCCGAAAGCCTCACCATAATATCCAGCATACACATAGAATCAGCTCCGCCGCTGACAGCACAAGATAACTTACGCTCCGAATCAGGCATAAGGTTACTAAAAGCAATATATTTGTCAACGCGCTTAATAGTGCTATACATAATATTGGATTATAACACATTTCCCAATAATAATCAACAGGTTTTTTATTGTTACTTTTTTGTAACCTATCGTCACTAAACTCAAATGCATTGAATTGCGCGCCTTACTCGGGTCTATATTTTTGTGCAAAGTGCCGAAATTATAAAAATCGAAAATTATGTCTTGCGTTTTGGTATTTCTTGGTGTATACTGCGTTTACAAGAGTCACCGACATTACGTAAACCTATTTTCGTCACGGTTTGTCGTAGTCGGATAAAAAGTAATATTTGCAATTTGTCTTGCATAGAATGCTCCGAGCGCAGTATTATTAAGATATTAAGGAGCATCGCCGATGGACAAGCAATTTTACTTCCGCAGTTTTTTGGTATTGGCAGTCACATTTGTTGCAGGGTCGCTTCTGGGCGGATTCGCCGCAAGATCATTCGGGGCAAGCGAGTTATCTTTGCCTGACGAAAATACCCTCACTTTTGCCTCAAAGCTTTTTGCTAACGCATTGTTCCCTGCCCTGGCTTTGTTGCTCGGAACATCAGTAATCGGAATCTTCGGGTTACCGCTTCTTTGCGGGGCAAAAGGATTCAGTATCACTTTCACGCTTACAGCCGCAATGATGGATTTAGACAGCGCAAGTAAAATCGCTTTACTGAAGTTCAAAGCCGCTCCAGCAATAGTTTCAGTAACCGTTATGCTGCTGATTTCCGCACAGTCTATGGTATCTTCAGCAAAGCTGCTTAAACTCGCAAACAAGGGAACTGTCTCCGGCTCAATATACGGTTCTAAGTACTGGTTGATTGCCGTTCTCTCCGCTGCGTTACTTGTGATTGTATCCTTAATTTAGTTTACAAAACTTTATATATATTTTCTTTTACCGAGTTCGTTACCGCTATTTTTACAACCCTAAGGAGAAAACACCGCTATGACAACTACAACTAACATCATTACAGCGTTCGCGGATTACCTTGAACACGAAAGGCACGTTGCGCTGAACACCCGTACATCTTACGCCTGTGACGTCGGACAGTTTATACATTATCTTGAGGAGATGAATGTTTCGTTTGATGAAGTAATGTCGGAGAATGTCGCCGATTACATAGATACGCTTAAAGCTATAGGCAAGGCTTCCTCTACCCTGTCGCGCACCCTCGCCGCTCTTAAATGCTTTTACGGCTATCTCTGCGCTATTGAAGTATGCGAACTGAATCCGGTATCCAACGTCACTATGGAGCGCCAAAAGCGCAAACTTCCGACCGTTCTTACCGGTATCGAAATGGACAGTTTTCTCGGGCAGCTGCGGGGCAGTGATTACAAAGGTATACGTGACAAGGCAATGTTAGAGCTTTTATACGCTACCGGTATACGTGTGTCAGAGCTTATCGCTCTTAACATAGAAGATTTCTCCCCGGAAATGAAAACTCTAACCTGTGAGGGAAAAAGCGGCGCGCGCAGAATTCCGATTTACGACGGCGCCGTCACCGCATTGCAAGAGTACATAAGTGAAAGCCGTTCATATCTTACTAACAACAGCGGCGAGCAAGCTTTGTTCGTCAACGTTGCAGGCGGACGTATGAGTCGTCAGGGATTCTGGAAAATCGTCAAACACTATCAGGAGAAAGCCGGTATCACTAATGAGATTACCCCGCATACTTTGCGCCACAGCTTCGCCGCTCACCTCTTGGCAAACGGCGCGGATTTGCGCTCGCTGAAAGAAATGCTCGGTCATGCTGATATTTCCAGTACGCAGGTTTATAAGAAGCTCATTGATAACCGCATTAACGAAGTTTACCAGCACACTCATCCGAGGGCTAATCCGGTAAGTGCCATCGGATAATAAATCAATCGGCTAATCTAAAATTTCCAGTAAGCTGAACGTGTTTGTGTGTTTCGCGTTCAGCTTACAATTTATTCGCCAAAAAAGTACTTGCAATATGCGCAATGCTGTGTTATACTTATAATATATGAATATAATGCACCTAAGAAAGGAATAATCTTTATGATAACAGCGGGAGATTTCCGCAACGGCGTTACTTTCGTTATGGACGGTAACGTAATGCAAATTATCGAATTTCAGCATGTAAAACCCGGTAAGGGCGCGGCGTTCGTTCGTACCAAAATACGCAACGTTATTACAGGAGCGGTAACTGAGACTTCATTCAACCCCAGCGCAAAATTTGAGACCGCGTTCGTTGAGCGCAAAGATATGGAATACAGCTACAATGACGGCGAACTCTACTACTTTATGGACACCGAAACATATGAACAGCTGCCGATTAACTCGTCAGTACTCAGCGACGGATTCAAGTTCGTAAAAGAGAATATGGTTTGCAAGGTCAGCAGCTTCAAGGGCAATGTATTCTCCGTTGACGCTCCGAACTTCGTAGAATTAGAAATAACCGAAACCGAGCCGGGCGTGCGCGGCGATACGGCTACAAACGTTACCAAGCCGGCAACGGTCGAGACAGGCGCGGAAGTACGCGTTCCCCTTTTCATTAACACCGGCGACTTTATTAAAATTGATACCCGCACGGGCGAGTATTTAGAGAGAGCTAAACGCTAACGCGTTTGCGAATGGAGGAAACTATGACTATTTCTGAAAAAGCGGCATATCTTAAAGGACTTGCTGAGGGTTCGCGTCTTGACACCGAAAGTGATCAAGGCAAAATTCTTGCGGCAATCATCGACATGCTCGGCGACGTCGCGTCAGACATTGAAGATTTGGCTCAGGACACTCAGGAGATCACTGACGAGCTTGATTCGCTCTCAGATGATTTCAACGATCTGCTTGATGACCACGATACTCTTACCGAACGTGTTGACGATATCGAAGAAGTGCAGGAACAGCTTTGCAAAGACTTAGACGATCTTACCGAAGAGTTTGAGGCTTTCGAGGACGCGTACTTCGATGATGATGACTGTGATTGCGGTTGTGACTGCCACAGTGACGATGACGATGATGACGACTGGGAAGACGACGATGCTTGGGAGCTTGATGAAGACGACTCATTTGAGATTCATTGCCCTTACTGCGGCAAAGCGATTACATTGACTGCCGATGATCTTGAAAATGAAAAAGTTCCCTGCCCCGATTGCGGCAAAGAAATCAGCTTTGATTTCGGTGATGACGATGATGAGTGCTGCGGCGAATGTAACTGCGGTCATGATCACGGACATCACCACGATCACGACCATAACAAAGAAGACTAAACTTCCGGTAAGCAATCCTCACCCCCTGCCGATATTCAGCGGCAGGGGGTGATTTATCATTGCCGACTTAGCCCGAACAGTTTCTTCAATTTTTGATAATTCCAAAATCGACTGCGGCTAATTTTCAATTTGCCATTTCAATTCACGGCGTGCTTCCACAGATATTCACACACTCATTGTCAAATTAAAATTTGACAATGAGTTATTTTCTGTTGTTCATAAATAATTTACGATTATACGCGTTTTGCCTCTTGACAAATGCGCATCTTTGTGTTATAATACTCGAGTAGTGATTAATGACTAATATTTAATGATTAACGTCGCCTGTACCTGGGGTGCGTCAGTCTGCAAAACGACTGGCGCACCCCAATAAACCAGAGCCAATTATGAATTTTGTGTGAATTCTTTTGACTAAAGCTAAAGTTTTTGCTAAAATTACCGATATAATAATTAAAGCTATGTAGCTCTTGAAGGCTCTCAAAGGTAGAGATTATGAGAGAATAAAATACGGCGCAGCTCGCCGCTATATATACGGAGGATCGATATGAAACATTATGATACCAATCATAAAGCATGGAATCAATATGCTGGTAGATATCAAAAGAACGCAGATTTTTCTTTTGATGTTGTGGATTATGGCAGCACGCATTGTGCTACGGAAAAGGATCTGCACCTGATAGGAGATGCCAGCGGGAAAAAGGTGCTTGAGCTGGGCTGTGGCGGAGCAAGCTGTGGGATTGCTCTTGCAAAGCAAGGCGCTGAAGTGACAGGTATCGATATTTCGGAAGAACAAATCAACATCGCCCGCAGTAATTGTGATAGAGAGAATGTGCAGCTTACACTCCTTGTTTCATCAATGGAAGAATTAGATTTAACGGATGATACCTATGATATTGTCATATCCATGGCGGCACTCGGTTACATTGAAAAAATAGAGAATATATTTAAGAAAGTTTACCAAACACTCAAAAAAAATGGCATTTTTGTATTCAGCCTGCCTGATGCTATATATAACTGTGTTACCGCAAAATATTTGTGGAATGACCCGTTGCCACAGCATAGTTATTTTTATACAGGACCCGAAAAGTGGAAGTGGGAAGATGAGGACGAATTGGAATTTGTGACGTTCCGCCGGCCGATCAGCGAATATATCAACCTTTTAATCGATGAGGGCTTTACGATTGTTAGGGTGCATCAACTGCAGGATTTTCATGAGGAAATGGAAGGTAAAAATGAGTTTGACCTGCTATATCCGAATTTGATCGTGTTTAAGGTAACGAAAAAAACATGAATCAATACGACGGCAAATAAATGCTTACAGCTATGGTGCCACTTCGGTTTATTGCTGAATCTTTAAGCGCGGTTGTTGATTGGGAACCGTTAGACGACAAAGGCATAAAGGTTCACAT
>JAITQY010000073.1 GCA_031288675.1 Oscillospiraceae bacterium
GTACGGCTGCAACAATTTTTGCAGTTACTGCGTCGTCCCTTATGTTCGCGGACGGGAACGCAGCCGCGAGTTCAACTCTGTCATTGACGAAGCAAAGCAGCTTATCGCCGCCGGAAAAACCGAGATCACTCTACTCGGGCAAAACGTCAACAGCTACGGCAGAGACATCTATGGTTCCGCCCGATTCCCCGAACTGCTTCGAACCATCGCGCAGATTGACGGCAACTTCACGCTTCATTTCCGTACCAGCCATCCCAAAGACGCGACTGAAGAACTCTTCCGCGTCATTGCCGAACAGCCGAAAGTCGCTAAGTTTCTGCATCTTCCCTTTCAAAGCGGCAATGACCGCATTCTTACGGCAATGAACCGCAAATACACCGGCGCTGAATATCTCTCCAAAATCGAACGCCTTAAATCGCTTGTTCCCAACGTCAAACTCAGCACGGATATTATTGTCGGTTTTCCCGGCGAGACTGACGCAGAATTTGAGGATACGCTGAAAATCGTTGACGCGGTAAAATTCGATAAACTGCTCACCTTCATTTATTCGCCGCGCGCAGGTACTCCCGCCGCCGAAATGCCTGACAAATTCACCAGACCTCAAAAGCAATCCCGTTTCGACAAACTCATCTCTCTGCAAAAGCATATCGAAAGCTGTAAACAAATTGACACCCACTAATTTATTTGTTAAATACTAACTGCAAAAAGGAGGCTCCGCAATGCCGGCACATAAAGATCCTGGCGCAACAAAAAGTACTCTCTGGTACTTTGGCTTTCGAATTTTCTACGCGCATATTCTGTGCGCGGTCGCAATGGTTATACTTGCATTCCTTGCTGTATTGCTGCAGGGCGCAGTACACTACAGCGACATCATAATGACGCTGATAGTCAATATTTTCACCTTTGCTTTTTATGCGTTTCTTGTATATCGTGACGCATGGTCAATCGGGATTCACGATTTTAACCGTGTATTGTACGACCGTGTGGTTTATGACCGCTTCAAACCTCTGAAGGCGGCTCTCGCATCACAGGTTATCGGAATTTTGCTTGCTCTATGGATAACCCTCGCTCCTAACAGCCCGGATGCTCAAAAGTTCGCTAATTATTTCTACGCTAATTTCCGCTTTCCGTTAGAGATAACTTCCGGTACTTTGCTCGGCAAGGCGCTTTATTTCACTCCCTGGATTTTAGCGGTGATTTTTGCAGTATGGGGCTATTATAACGGTTATAAGCAAAAGCGGGTAACTGATACCCTCGTATACCGCAGAAAATCAAAATAATCCTATCTTAGGTCTCATATCATAGCAAAGGAGGATTTTGCTATGATAAAGAAAATTTGGATACCAGCCGTAATACTCTTCGTAACCTTAACGATCATCGCGCTTGACGGCGTGCGGATTCAAAGCGCGTCAAACTCCCAGCTTTCTAACTCCGCTGCCATGCCGCGCAACTACATTATTGATGCAGGACACGGAGGAGCGGACGGAGGAGCGGTTGCTGGAGACGTAATCGAATCTGACATCAATCTTGACGTCGCGCTGAAACTTGATTCCCTGATGGCTCTGTTCGGCTATCAAACAGTAATGACCCGTGACACTCCTGACATCGACTACCCCGATGACGCCACCACTCTCCGCAAAATGAAAAACGCGGATAGCCGAGCGCGGCGCGCTTTGATTCAGTCCACTCCCAACGCAGTACTCATCAGCATTCACCAAAACAAATATAAATCTCCGAAAGCAAACGGAACGCGCGTTTTCTACGCTGTTTACGACGGCAGTAAAAACTTTGCCGACCGCGTTACAACAACCTTGAATCAAGCAATCTCCGCACAGAAAACCTATACGTCAATGCCGATTGACAAGGATATTTATCTTATGAAACAAACTAACTGTCCTGCTATACTTGTCGAGTGCGGCTTTATCTCTAACCCAACCGAACGCGAACTCCTCCAAACCTCTGAATATCAAATCAAAATCGCGGCAGGAATTATGAGCGGAGTCACAACTGCGGATGCTCCTGATAATATCAGTGAAACAACATAAGAGGTCACTTTATGGCAAAAGCTAAGACCGTTTACTTCTGTACAGAGTGCGGTAACGAAACAATCAAATGGCAGGGGCAATGTTCAGCCTGCGGAGCTTGGAACACCATCGTTGAGGCTCCGGCAGCGAACGCGTCCGCAAAACACCCGATGCCCTCCCGTAAGCCATACTCCAGCGCGGCAAAGCTTAACGAAATCGACATTTCAGATTCCGAGATACGCTTCTTTACCGGGTTGAAAGAGCTTGACCGTGTACTTGGCGGAGGTGCTGTCGTCGGCTCCGTCGTTCTCGTCGGCGGAGAACCCGGAATAGGCAAATCAACTCTGCTTCTTCAGCTTTGCGGTAACCTGACTGCATCTGAACACGGAGGTACAGTCCTGTATGTCTCCGGCGAAGAATCTGAACGCCAACTTAAACTCCGCGCGGACAGGCTTAATGTTTCCGGCTCCAATCTGTATATCCTTGCGGAATCTAACCTTTCCGAAATCATTAGTCAATATAATTCCCTCTCTTCTGACGTCATCATTATCGACAGCATACAGACCCTTTATGACGATGAAATCGACAATGCACCAGGCAGCGTTACGCAGGTAAAAGACTGCGCTATGAAACTCACCCGGCTTGCCAAATCAGAAGGCGCGACCGTTTTCATTGTCGGGCATGTCAATAAGGAAGGCTCTATTGCCGGTCCTAAGGTACTTGAACATATGGTGGACTGCGTCCTGTATTTTGAGGGCGATCGCACGGCGGGTTACCGTCTGCTCCGCGCCGCAAAGAACCGTTTTGGAAGCGCAAATGAAATCGGCGTGTTCGAGATGACCGGTACCGGTCTCGCCGATGTACCCAACCCTTCTGAAACTCTGCTTTCCGGTCGCCCGCAAAATGCGGCGGGCAGCTGCGTAACGTGCCTTATGGAGGGTTCACGCCCGCTTCTTGCTGAGATTCAGGCGCTTGCATCTCCGACTAACAGCTCTAATCCGCGCAGAACTTTCAGCGGCATTGACTGGAATCGTGCCGCTCTGCTCCTTGCCGTACTCGAAAAGCGCGGAGCCTTACGACTCGGTGCGAACGACGTTTTCATAAATGCCGTAGGAGGCATCACGGCGGACGAGCCTGCCGCAGACCTTGCTGTTATCCTCGCTCTCGCTTCCAGTTACTTAGACCGTCCGCTCGGTGATGACCTAATTGCCATTGGGGAGGTCGGTCTCGCCGGGGAACTTCGCGGTAACAATGATATGGAACGCCGTCTTACCGAAGCCGCGCGTCTCGGGTTCAAACGCGCAGTCATCCCTGCGCGCGGAAAAGGTAAACTCCAGCCTCCTAAAGACATTCGGCTGATTGAAGTCAATACGGTTAGGGAAGCTATCGGCGCCGTACTCGGCAGCGGAGGCAACTCATAATGACCCGAATGGTATGGATACTGCCTGCGGTCATAACTGCCCTCGTATCTGTTACGTTCGCCGTGCTCGGTCTTAATGCGGCAAGCAAACAGCGTCAATTAGCGTCAAAACCTGATGCTCCGTACCCGGTAACGCTTCAATCTCTTATGCCGCTTATAATCATTTTGGCGATTGCTTCCGTACTCTCATTCTGGAAACTTGGTTCTACCAAAGTTCCAAGCAGCACTGCTGAATTCACAGCCGAACAACCGGTAATTGCGGAGTTTACCTCTCTGCCGAATAACGTTACCCGTATTCTTTGGTACGCCGCAATCAATACCGGCACAGAGTACCACGTCGGCGAATACACCGTTTCTTATTCAGATGACGGCAACACTTGGTATCCGCTGACCGTATGGAAACAGGATTACGCTTCTGTGTTAAAGTGGCACGATTCCGACGCTATTCCTCCTGATGACGCGCGTTTTCTAAAGATAGAAGCCAACCGCCCCGGTCTGGAACTTGGCGAGGTCGTATTCTTCGATTCAGCCGACCGGCTCATTCCATTTACATCAACAAATCCCGCGCTCTGCGATGAGCAAACACTTCCCGCAACCCCTGATGATTGGATGTATAACTCCTATTTCGATGAGGTCTATCATCCGCGCACGGCAGTCGAACACTTGCGCGGAATCAAACCATATGAGGTAACTCATCCGCCGCTCGGCAAGCTCATTATGTCGCTTGGTATAAAGATATTCGGCATAAACCCTTTAGGCTGGCGTATAACCGGAGTAATTATCGGACTGCTTACTATTATTCCGTTATACATCTTTATACAAAATCTGTTTGGCAAAACGTTTGTCAGCGCAAGCGCAACTATACTATATGCTTTCGACTTTATGCGTTATGTTCAAACCCGTCTTGCGACTGTTGATACGGAAGCGGTATTTTTTATCTTGCTGATGTATTATTTTATGTACAGGGCAATTTCTGAACCTTCCGGCACATCGTTGAAACGGACACTCACATGGCTTGCACTCAGCGGACTGAGTTTCGGTATTGGCGCGGCAACAAAATGGATCGTAATTTACGGCGGGTTGGGGCTAATAGTACTTTGGATAATTCTCGCGGTAAAAATAAGAAAATATGAGAACAAAACTGAAAAAGCCGGGTTCCCGAAAACGACCAAACTGATTATATTTTCCATAGTTTTCTTTATCGCCGTACCGGTAACGATTTACTTGCTTAGTTATATTCCGTATGCTATCGCGAAATACGGAGCCAGCGCTGACGGAACGTTCTACGGCTTCCTGAAAATGGTTTTTGAGAATCAAAAGTATATGCTTACGTACCACTCCGGTTTGGATTCCACACACCCTTACAGCAGCGAATGGTGGCAGTGGCTACTCAATCTCCGCCCGATACTTTATTACCGTACTTATCCAGATGTAGGCAGGATATCGGAATTCGGCGCGTTCACATCACCGTTGGTCGCGTGGGCAGGACTGCTGTCACTTGCGCTTATGTTAGTGTTCGGCTTGCGCGGTAATGGAGGGCTTGTAATTGCGCTTGGATACTTCAGTCAATTGCTTCCGTGGGTAATCGTACCGCGCATTACGTTCGCTTATCACTATTTTCCGAACATAGTGTTCCTTATACCTGCCATCGCGTATGTAATGGACAAGCTCGCGGACAGCGGAGGGCGGCATTCCAAGCTTGTAATCGGCGGCTTCACCGCATTAGGCGTTGCGTTATTTGTACTGTTCTTTCCAGTGCTGTCCGGGCTTCCGGTAAACAATGGCTACACCGACTGGCTCAGTTGGTTCGGCTCATATCCATTCTGACTTTACGAAAGGAGTTATTGCTATGGGACAATCATCCGAAAACTATCTTGAAACTATCCTCGTTCTGCAAAAGCGCGGGGGGGAGGTACGCAGTATTGACGTTGCGGCAGAGTTAGGGTTCTCCAAACCCAGCGTAAGCATCGCCGTGCGGCACCTGCGTGAATCAGGCTATCTGACGGTCAGCCAGAGCGGAGCGCTTGAACTAACCGGCAAGGGTCTTGAAATAGCGGAGTCAACATATTCGCGGCATATTCTCCTGCGGGACTGGCTCATTTCGCTCGGAGTAGATGAGAAAACAGCAAGCAATGACGCGTGCCGCATTGAACACGTAATCAGCGAACAAAGCGTAGTAGCATTGCGCAACTACCTAAAATTAGCAGGAGATAAGGCAATGCTTCGCGACGGGATGTCACATTGGAAATTAGGATAAGATAAACGAGGGGCAAGCAATACTGAGATAGTCGTTAGTCTAAAGTCGACAGTAGGCAGTGGACGGGAGATGCCCCCTGCGGGAGACGAAGGTAACGTAGGGGCGAGCAATGCTCGCCCCTACGGAGGAATGGTTCATATTACAGAGACGTTAATCATTAACTATTAGCCATTAATCATTTGTTTTGTAATGTCAAGGGTATTCCGGATATTTCTTAAAAGAATTTTCGCACATCAAATATTTATCCCATCGGGTGATTCTTTTTAACTCATTAAATCAATCCGCATATACGGTGTACCAACTTTTTCACGCACTCAACCGTTTCAAAGCCGGGATTGTCAAACCGCATAGGCGTAACGCAGACATTATCAAACTCTTTCCCGAATATCACCTTGCGGCTTCCTCCGGGTTTATCACAGCCACCGCAGTTGCCGCATATATCAATATGCTTCCAAGCGATTTCTTTTGTGCGCTCATCGGGGATATTGCCCGTGAAACAATCGCTGTCACCGATCCATATAAACCAACCGACAGGCTCGGTCTTAGCCTCGCCGCCGTTTATCAAAACAAAACAGATAAATTCGTTGTTATGCTTGACCATCCAGTAAAGTTTATCCGCCCAATAGCCTTGCCCGCGTTCGAGTTGCAGCTTGCTCTTTACCAAATATTCAAAAAAGTCCGCTGCGTTTCTCCGTGCGTCCCCGACGAGAGTATTCCCGATGTAATTTCCGATTTCATACTTAACCACTATGCTAACTCCTTACGCATAATCGCCCGCCCGTCTTTTTCGGACACTTTGGAGAAATCGGCTTTCTCATACAGACGAAGAGGACCGCAGCAGTCCCATTCATACCGTTCGTTGCGCACAAACGGGAAACTCACAACTGCAACGTATCCTTCGGCTTTGGCATCATCGACCACTCGCTGTAAAAGAGCGGTAGCCACGCCTTTGCCGCGAAATTCCGGGGCGATTTCAAAGCAGATTACAGCTTTTTCCCGATTCTCAGTCAGAGCGTAAAAAGGGGTATCATCATATACCGGCTCGGCAGGGTAGTTCGCTCTGTCGTTGGCGTTGCACCAACCAATAGACACGCCATCCACATATGCCAGATAGCCCCGTAAAACGCCTTCAACGATTTGCCGTTCGGCTTCTTTCCGGGAAGCGGGACCGGGATTTTGCGCCGCGTCGCTATACACCGCTTGATACTGTTCTTTACTCAT
>JAITQY010000085.1 GCA_031288675.1 Oscillospiraceae bacterium
TTGAGGTTTTTAACTAAATGTATTATAGCACAAAAAGAACCAATTGTCAAGTGTTAAAAGTAAATAAATTGAAATTAATTACATCGAACAAAAAAATAGGGCAGATAAATATATCTGCCCTATTTTTGCTATATTCAAAAATTAGTTTGCCAGTTCAGCGAGCATACGCTCAATGGATACGCCGTATCCGCGCTTAGGATCACCTACCAGTACGTGAGTTACCGCGCCGATAAGTTTTCCGTTCTGAAGTATGGGGCTTCCGCTCATTCCCTGAACAATGCCGCCAGTCGCGGCTATAAGGTCCGGGTCTGAGACTGAAATAAGCATATCGCGCTCACTGTCCTCCGGGTAGACTTTGGTTATCTCAATTTTGTATTCTTTTACTTCCGTTCCGTTAACATTGGAGTAGATAGTTGCAGGTCCGACCTTGATTTCATTACGTTCCGCTGCCGGAATCGCGCTGCCGACTGCATACTTTTCGATTACTTTACCAAAAACGCCGTTAATAGTGTTTTCGGTCAAGGAACCGATAACCGCATTCATATCGACGCTACCCTGTAACTGCCCCGGAGTTCCCGAAACGCCCTTTATTACAGAGTAAATCTCCGCCTGAGTTATAACGCCGTCACTTAATGGCAGAGGAGCGTCCGAAACTCCGTCGCTCACGCTGTGCCCAAGCGCTCCAAAGTTTCCGTTGATCGGATCAACGAACGTAATAGTTCCGATGCCGGCGATAGTGTCTCTAAGCCAAACGCCAAGTTCTAACTCTCCTTCATTATTGGCTGCCGGAGTTACCGTAAATTGCATCGCCTTGCCGTTTCGCGTTACCTGAACGCTAATCGGACTGCCGCCGGAGTCCGCTACCAGTTCGCGTACTTCTTCCACGCTGTCAATGTGTTCCGCGCCGAGATAAGTTATAATATCTCCGCTGTGAATACCGGCGTCCTGCGCTGGAGACAAACCGTCAGCACTGACTGCGTTCAGCCCGATAACCATTGCGCCGTCCGATTTGACATTCAGCCCTATTGCCGTGCCGCCCGGTATAAGGTCGGGAAGTTCCGCCGCCAATGCCGGTACGGTAAGTGAGCAAAGTAATACAAATACTAATAATACAGATGATATTTTGAACTTCTTGTTTCTCAAAATTCGTCCTCCTGTGTCGTTTTACGACGAGGGTAGTTTGCGCGGCGGTAAGTTTTTAATACTGGCAATAATTCGCGGAGTTGGGAATTAGGAAGTTAGCAGTTAGTCAATATCCGTGAATATAGAGTGGACGAGGGATATGCGTAGTAATGGCAAATTGAAAATTAAGATGAGGGTAACGGCGGGCGAGCAAAGCCCTTTACCCCGTCAAGCAGGCTTAACGGGGAGCCCTCGCCCCTACGGGATTGTGATTACGGTGAAACCCAACTATTGACAAGCGGTTATGTTTCTGTTAGAATAATCGCGTTATGCTATTAAAGGCACTTGAAGTGCAGGGATTCAAAAGCTTTCCGGAAAAGACGCGGTTAGAATTCACGCGTCCGCTTACGTCTATCGTAGGTCCTAACGGTTCCGGCAAGTCGAATGTTTCCGATGCTATTAGTTGGGTAATGGGCGAACAGCGCGTCAAGGCGATGCGAGGCTCAAAAATGGAGGACGTGATATTCAGCGGCGGAGCCTCTCGCGGTGCTGTAGGCTTTGCGCAGGTTTCTTTAATTTTAGATAATTCGTCCCGGGTGTTTCCGATAGAGGCTAACGAAGTTATGATTACCCGGCGCTATTACCGTTCCGGTGAGTCGGAGTATTACATAAATAAACGCGCGGCAAGACTTAAAGATATTAACGAACTGCTTATGGACACCGGGCTTGGGCGTGACGGATATTCGCTTATAGGGCAGGGCAGAGTTGACGAAATTCTCTCGGCTAAATCTGAGGACAGGCGTGAAGTTTTTGAGGAAGCGGCAGGAATATCCCGCTATCGTTATAACAAGCAAGAGGCGGAGAGCAAGCTGAAGCTCACCGACACAAACCTTCAGCGCGCGGCGGACAAGCTTGCAGAGCTTGAACTTCAAATAGAGCCGCTTCGCGAACAGGCGGAAACGGCTAAGCGTTATCTGCTGGCGCGGGACGAACTTAGGGCTCTTGAAATTTCGCTGTGGCTTGAGCAACTTGAAAAGCTCGCGTCGCGTAATGTTAAACTCAATCAGGAACGTCAGGATGCTCTTGACGCGCTGAACTCCGCTAAGGCGCGGTTAGAGCAGCTGTACGCCAACAGCGAGGAGTATTCCGCGCTTATGCGCGAACAGGACGTCAAAGCCGACCAGTCGCGTATTGACATTGCCCGTACGGAGAGCGAAGCGGCTACAGCGGACAGCGAAATTGCCTCGCTTACGGCAAGCCTTGACGCTGAGCAATCTAATACTGAACGCTTGCTGAAAGAGAAATCGGCTCCTAAAAGCGAGGAACGGGTTGTCTCACTACGCGGGCGAATCTCTGAGGCGGAAGCGCAGTTGCAGCAGACGGAGTGCGAACTGACCGAAACCAGCGGCGCTCTTGACTCCGCAAAAAACCGGATCAGCGGTTATGAAACGCGAATCGCAACCCGTACACGCCGACGGGATGAACTGCTTAAAACGCGCACGGACGCGGAAGCTGAATACAATGCCGCAAACAGCCGCATTAATATTCTGCGGGATATGGAGCGCGAACGTGAGGGATTTTCACGCGCGGTTAGAGCAGTTATGCAGGACGCACGCAGCGGAAGGCTTCAGGGGATTCGCGGAACCGTAGCGGATTTGATAAAAACGGATACTAAATATGCCGTCGCTATTGAAATCGCGTTAGGCGCCGCGCTTCAAAATATCGTAGTTGAGCGCGAAGAGGACGGCAAGGCGGCTATAAATATGCTGAAACAGCGTGACGCGGGTCGGGCGACTTTTATGCCGATGTCTGCTATTCGCGGACAGCGGCTTGACCGCCGTTACTCCGGAAAGGGGATTCTCGGAACCGCGAGCGAACTTATCGGATTTGAGCATGAATATTCGGAAATTATAAATAACCTGCTCGGTCGGACAATAGTAGTTGAAACTATGGACGACGCAATAGAGCTTTCACGCGCAAACGGCGGTAGGCTGAGGGTCGTTACACTTGACGGTCAATTGATCAATCCAGGCGGTTCAATGACCGGCGGAAGCACAGGACGTTCAGGCGGAATCCTTTCCCGTGCCGGTCAAATTGAGGATTTACAGTCGAAAGCTGACAAGTTCAAAACGGCAATAAATTCGGTCTCTGACGAGCTTCAAACGGCGGAACGCGAACTCGGCGCAGCAAGGTTTGAACGCGACGCGGTACTTGAAGAACAGCGCAAAATAAGAGAAGATTATGTTCGCACTGAAGCCGTATTAACTCAATCCCGTCAGCGCATTGAGGAGTTAAAACGCGCGTTACATATTGAAGAATTAGAGCTAAAGGAACGCGACGCGCTTATCGACGCGGATATTACAGCTTCTCAGGCGCGCGCGGACGGGCTGAAAGCGCAAATTGAAACCGCTTCCGCTAAGAAATCGGCATTAACAGAACACATCGTAAAGCTAACGGAAAACCTGCAAGCGGTACTTGCCGAAAAAATGGAGTACGAGGCGCGCCGCGCCCGCACGGAGCGCGATACGCGCGAGGCAAACGCCGCTATCGCGGAGTGTGAGCGTGCTTTCTCCGCGCTTGAGCGGAGGGCGTTAGAAGCGGAAATGGAGGAAAAGCAAATCGCCGACCGCTTATGGGATACGTATGAGTTAAGCCGCACTGCGGCGGAGCGTCTGCGGCAGGACTTACCGGACAACAGCGCGGCAAAGGCTCAGCGCAGGGTTGCGGAACTGAAACGCGAGATAGCCGCGCTCGGCGTACCGAATATCGGCGCGATTGCGGAGTTTGACCGCGTAAATTCCCGTTATGTTTATCTCCGCGAACAGCACGACGATATTCTGAAAGCGAAGAATGAGCTTCTGCGCGTGATTCGTGACATAACGGAGGAAATGGAAAAAATATTCACTAAGGAATTCGCCGACATCAACGAATCGTTCAAAACGACGTTTACGGAACTGTTCGGCGGCGGTCGGGCAGAACTGATACTTGAAGATGAGAACGACGTACTCAACTGCGGCGTTGAAATCACGGTTCAGCCGCCCGGCAAAACACAGCGCGGTCTGTCTCTGCTGTCCGGCGGAGAGCGCGCATTCGTCGCTATAGCATTGTATTTCGCAATTATGAAGATACGTCCGACGCCGTTCTGCGTAATGGATGAAATCGAATCCGCGCTTGATGAAGAAAACGTTACGCGCTTCGCCGAGTACTGCCGTAAGATGTCGCAGAAAACGCAGTTCGTTCTTATCACTCACCGGCGCGGCACGATGGAACACAGCGACACGCTGTTCGGAGTAACAATGCAAAACGGCGTCAGTACTATCCTGTCACTTGAGTTAGACGAAGTGGAAAGACTGTAGATTGTCAAAAAATTGAGAGGAGATAAGCAATGACCAATAGCCAACAGATAACTGAAAGTATTATGAGGGTGATTTCCACTATTCAGCGAATTACCCGGTATGGAAAATATTGCAATAACAAAAAAAGTAAACAGTATATTGATGATATGCTATCAGCATCGTTGGACACTGCTCTAAAACTTCCTGATATGATAGCTAATTTACGTTGCTTGGTATATCAGGAAAAATGTACTTACTCTGATTGGTGTGCTGATATTGATAAGTATTTAGTCGATGTTTATGGTAAAGTAAAAGATGGTAATTCTTGGCTAACACTACTCCGCAATGATACATTTCATAATGACATAACGGAGAATGCAGATAACATTGACGAGCGCATTAAAATAGCAGAAGATTATTTGTGTATCACATTGAGCGATGTGGCGGGTACTCACCAATCTACAGTGATTATTCGAGGAAAATATATTGTTATTTATTTATTGATTCAAAAGGCATATCAAGATTTATATCTCTGTAATGTGAAAAAGATGGAAAAGCAGTGCGGACAGTGCTTTCAAACATTTGAGTCAAAATATAAGAACAAGTCGTCTTGTATGGGGCAACAGACTAACGAACACGGAGAACATAATTGCAAACGATTTGAAAATCGCGAATGGAAATATAATATAACCAAGTGTCCGCTTGATCACACCTGTTTTAGTTGTACAGCAGAAGCGTCAATTAGCAACCGCAAGAAGCCTCAGGCACTATTGGCAAAATATATTGGTGAAGATACTTCAGGGGAATACTACTGTATTGATAACAGAAGGAGGGAAGATAACGAAATCTTTGCGTCTATAGATAGTGCTTGGTCAGAATTTAATGCTCTCTTTGAAAGGGAGAAGATTTAAATCTGCCTTGCATATCAATCTTTAGCAGATGTAGAAACGACGGAAATGGCGGATAGAAATATAACAAATCACTTTATCATCCCCAGCACCAAAAGAATAGATAATAATTGTCCGCGATGTCAAACCCAAAATTTACTTTATGATAAATTTTCTGCCATGCCAAAAAATCTGCGCCGGAATCACAAAAAAAGCTTGACAAGCGCGTAAATATGTGTTATTCTAACTCTCGGTTTGGGGGTGTAGCTCAGTTGGTAGAGCGTACGGTTCGCATCCGTAAGGTCGTGGGTTCGATCCCCCTCATCTCCACCAACAGTGTCTCATCCGTTATGATGAGACGCTGTTTTTGTACTACAAACATCTGCATATTCATATACTGATATTGAGGTATTCAAATGGAAAAACTTACATATTTCTTCTCATATACTGATAACTTTCCGTTTAGTAACGTTTTTTATGACTGCGACTACCCGTGGCAAATTTTAGCCAGAGCAAAGGAGCTTATGCAGGGTGCGGAAAATATTATAGGTGAGAATACAAACATACATCCCGGAGCTGAAATAACCGGTCCCGTGTGGATTGGAGCTAACTGTGAAATCGGACATGGAGCGCTGATTCGTCCATATACGATTATCGGAGATAATTGCTCGGTAGGACACGGCAGCGAGGTTAAGCACAGCATTCTGATGAACGGAGCTAAGGTAAGCTCGCTGGCGTTCGTAGGCGACTCCGTACTGGGCAAATCGGCGCGTGTAGGTTCCGGAGTTATCACGGCTAACCGCAAATTCAATCAAACGGACGTCAAACTGAACGGCGAGGAACTCGGCAGCGACTTCTTCGGCGTTATACTCGGCGATTACTCACGGCTCGGCGCAAATAGCGTTACGCTGCCCGGAACGCATATCGGACAGTATACATGGGTATTTACGTTAACTACGGCAAGCGGCTTTATTCCAAGTTATAAACGTGTCAGCAATAATGCGCAAATGGTAATAACTGAAAACACTAAAGTTGAATTGAAATAATCTGCAAGCGGCGCTGTTATCTGCTCGGTTTATGTCAGTTCTTCAAATCTCACAATGCGCGTACAAACGCGCTCAGCAAGCTCCATACTGTGCGTGACGGCAAGAAGCCCAATATTGCGCTGTTGGATTTGCCGCAGCATAAGTTCCCAAATCTGTGCCTGCGTGATGACGTCAAGCATAGTACTCATCTCGTCCGCAATAATGAACTTAGTCTGTGGAGCAAGCGCTCTTGCCACGCAAAAGCGCTGCATTTCTCCGCCGGAAAGTTCTGCCGGATAGCGGTCAAGCCACTCCGGCGCGATACCCATATCGTCTAAGAACTCAGCGTCGGGCGTCCATGCTTCCGCAAGAGTGCTTCGCAGCTTCCAGCGCGGGTTTACCGCTTTTTCCGGATGCTGGTAAACCATCTGAACCGGGCAAAATTCTTTACGCGGGAGCGGTTTGCTATCGAACAACACTTCACCGGCTTGCGGTTTCAGATAACCTGCTAAAATCTGTGACAATGTACTTTTCCCGCACCCGGATGGACCTATAAGTGCTACGCGTTCACCGTAGTCTATACCGAAGTTCACTCCATTAAGAATCAGGCGTGATTTATTATATCCGAACTTTATATTTTTTGCTTCAAGAAGCATACCGGCAACATACCTCCCCATTGCGAACTTCGCGCGGTTCAATTATTCCGTAAGTACATTCCTGCGTTTTTTTATCACAGCGCGGAGCAAAAAGACATCCCTCCGGCAAACTTCCGGCATACGGCTGAGTTCCTGCGGTAGGGCGGAATCCGTTGCCCGGCATCGCTCTCCACAGCGCTTTGGTATAAGGATGACGCAGTAAACTATCGTCCGTAAAATCGGACGCGAGAGCAGTCTCAACAGTTGTTCCGGCATAGAACACGGCGATCCTGTCTGCGTATCCGAGCGCAAGGTCAATGTCGTGAGTTATCAGTATGACCGCCGCGCCGGCATCCGCCAAGTCACGGAAATGCTTCATCGCTCTGCCGGCAAGATCTTTTGACATTCCGGGTGTAGGCTCATCGGCAATTATCAATTTAGCGTTGCCGACTACAGCTGTAGCGCACAATACACGCCGCATCATACCTCCGGATAGCTGGAATGGAAACAGATTAGCCGCGCTGTCAGCAAGTTTGTAGCGTTCAAACGCCGCTTTCACAGCCGCTTTATCCGCAGACACCTGTTTGCCAACCTTCATAAGTGGGTCAAGATATTCCACTGACTGAGGCACAAGCGCGATTTCCTTACCGCGTAACTTTCTCAAACGAGGTTCAGTCAGCGGAGTTCCGCAATAATTGATTTCCCCCGAAACAACCGCGTTACCCGGCAGGATTCCAAGTATCGCGTGCGCCAGCAGACTTTTACCGGAGCCGCTTGACCCCGCAACAGCAATAATTTCGCCCTTACGCACGTTTATATTAAGGTTACTGATTACTCTCAGCTCTTTGCGAGCGAACCCTTTGCCGTACATCTTAAACGCTACAGAAAGCCCGTTCACGCTCAATACAATTTTGTTTTCCATATTAACTCCTTACTCCTGCGCGCTTGACGGGTTCAGCAAACGCTTCAAATTTTCACCGATAACGTCAAAAAGCAATACGGCAGCAATGAGCATAAGCCCCGGAAACAGCGCCAGCCACCACTTGCCTGTCGCAATGTGGCGCATCGCTTCTGAAAGTATGACACCTATCGCCGGAGTTTCTGCCGGTAATCCGAACCCAAGAAATGTCACTGCCGATTCGTGCATTATAGCGTGAGGAAACAGCAGCACAATTCCTACAAGATACACAGGGATAACATGCGGAAAAATATGCCTCATCGCTACATACATCCGGGATTTACCCATTTTATACGAAGCGCGAACATACTGCGAAGAACGCAGTTGAAGCACTTCCGCCCGGACAAGCCGCGTAAGCTCCGGCCAGTGAGTAAAAGCTACTCCAAGCATAACCCCCTTTGCTCCGCGTCCAAGCATAAAAGATATAAGTATCAGCAAAACAAGATGAGGCAGTCCCATACAGCAATCTACGCACATCAGTACCGCCTTATCAAATTTGCCTCCTATAACGGCGGACGATATTCCAAAGACGAGTGCTATTACAGAGCTGATAAGCGATGCCGCAAGCCCGATTACAAGGCTGTTTGAAAGTCCGCGCACACACCGGAAAAACATATCACGTCCCATAAAATCCGTCCCGAAAATATGTCCTGCGGACGGAGGAATGAATTTATCCGCAAATCGTACTGCGTAGGCAGACGGGTCAAGCAACGTTCCCCATACAAAAACACATGCAAGATACACGACAGCGACAGAAATGTAAATAATCATACGGCTTCGCGCGTTAAGTCCCGTAAAAGTAAGCGCTCTTTTAGACATAGTTTCCGCCTCCCTTTACTCTCGGGTCAACAACGCCGTACAGGATATTCGCGATTAGATTACCGGAGAACACAAACAACGCGCTTATAAGAGAGATTCCCAGCAGAAGAGGCACGTCGCCTCCTAACGCGGCAGCGGTAGTTGCTGTACCGATACCGGGATATGAGAATACCGTTTCGGCAAGAGCCATACCTCCAAATAATTCGCTGAACGAGGAGAATTGCAGGGTAACCGCCGGAAGCGAAATATTTCTCATAACATGCTGCCATACCAGTTTGCGGGTGCTCAATCCTCGTGCGCGCGCAAACAGAATAAAATCACTTCTCATAATCTCTGTAACTTTTTGACGCGTGTACAACGTTATCTTGCCTATGCTGACTATAGTGAGTGTTACCGTAGGCAGGATAAGATGATATATCCTATCTCCAAGAGTTACTTCGGCGGCGAGCTTGCCCATCGGCGCCGCCATTCCGAGCGGGAACCATCCCAAGCTAACAGCAAATACGCTCAATATCAATAACCCTATCCAAAAGGTAGGCGATGATTGCAGAACAAGGCAAAAGAGCTTTACTAATCTGTCGAACACCCCGCCGCGCCGCAGTCCGGCTATTATACCTATGGCAAATCCTAAAATTCCTGATAACATCCACGCTAACGCCATAAGAATTATGGACGCCGAAAACCGTTCCCGTATAATACTTATAACAGGACGTTTATATGTAATTGACATACCGAAGTCTCCGCTAAGGATATTTTTTGCCCAATTCAGATAGCGTTCCGGAGCAGATTTATTCAATCCCCAGTGTTCCGCTATTTCATCCCGCGCATCTTGCGAAAGCGTTGATTCGGCTCCTATATATGATGTAAGCGGGTCAATCGGCGCGTTAACGACTAACATAAACGCCAATATACTTATAAGCACAAGCAATATAAGCATCCGCCCTACAATTCCGACCGTGCTTTTTGCAGTTAACACAATTTACCTCCGAAAGATGCCCGGCAAAAAACACATTAGTGGTTGTATGACGGGCATATATGCCGCGTTGTTAGTTTATTTTAATATCCAGTCTTTCATATTGCAGATAATCGGAGACCCGTGCCCGTGAGGGTGCGGAATCTGCGTGTCTGCTGATATATCCAGTCTGTCACTGACGAAATAGCAGTGTTCAATATTAACTATGTATAGATACGGATAATCCGCGTTAGCAAGCTCTTGAGCTGCCTTCCAGTTTTCTATAGCGTCCGTCTGCGTTACAGCTCCGATAGCGTTATGTATCTTTGCGTCCACTTCGGGATTCATATAGCTAACCACATTGTCCCAACCGCCTGTCAGCGCTACTTCAGCATCAAACAGCGAGTACAGAACAGTCGGGCTGTACTGTCCCCATCCCCAGATAACGCCGGAGGTATACATATTGTCCGTGATTACACCCCAATCGGATGAATGGGGAACTATTTGAATTCCGAGTTCCGCTACATCCTCCGCAAGGGCGGCTACAAGAACATATCTGTCTTCTGCGGCATAGACGTCAAATATGCACGCAACGCCGTCCTTTTCGCGGATTCCGTCGCCGTCCGTATCCGTCCAACCGGCAGCCTCAAGAATAGATTTTGCCTCATCCTTGCGGTTATCACTTACCGGTATGCTGTCCGCCCATATAAGGTTTGACGTGAATCCTGCTGCGGGCTTGCCTATACCGTTAAAAGCATTTTGAATAATCGTTTCTCGGTCAATACCTATGGTAAGCGCGTGCCGAACGGCTATGTCAGAAGTTACATTATTTCCGAATGTTATTCCGTCTTTCTCCTGGACGGGCAAAACCGGCATACTGATTAGACGAACGTCCATAGTTTCAAGCGGTATCGCCGTCATTCTGGCTATGCTTTCCGAAGCGTAATTAGGATTTACCATAACTACGTCAAGCTGTCCGGAACGTGCGGCAGCAATCGCCGCGTCATTATCCATATAAACAAGCGTTACGCGCTCAATACCCGGTGCGCCTTCGTAATAATAGGGATTAGGCTCCACAATAATTTGCTGATTCGGGTCGTATTGTATGACCTTCCACGGACCTGATCCGACAGGATAGTGTTCAAACGCTTCGGCGTCATAACTTGCTCCGGGAACAATGCCTAAAAGCGCCGTAGTATCCAAGAACGGAGAAAACGGTTCCGACAGCGTAAATTCTACCGTCAGTTCATCAACGGCACGGACACCGGCAAGTCTTGACAAATCTACGTTTTCATTTTCCGCTTGGTTATCCATAACAGTTTTGTAAGTAAATACCACATCCTCCGCAGTCAGCGCAGTTCCGTCACTGAACATAAGTCCGGAACGAAGCCGGAAAGTATATTTCAATGCGTCCTCACTGATTGCCCAGCTTTCAGCCATATCACCGGCATACTCGGAATTAGGGTTTACTTTGATAAGTGCGCTGTTGGTAAAAGAATACCCATAACTCATAGAACCTTTTACCGGGTCAAGTGAGCCGTCAAAAATCGTTGTTCCGACATAGACCGCTATTGAGCTTTTTGTTTCGGTATCATCTGGCGTATTAGCCTCAGTGTTGTTATTGCCGCAGCCGATAAGAGTTGCCGTCATCAGAGCGATTAACGCCATAACGCATATAAGCTTTTTCATTTTATCCTCCGAATACTGTAATTTGATAAATCCTATTATAAACTCCTGTTTTTTGATGCGCAAGCTACAGGGGGGGATATTTTTTTGTGTTCGGAGAAAAAATTTTTACCGTACCAAAGTTAAGCGGATTTGTTCAGTTCAGCTGCAAGCGAGGCAAAGTCAGCGACGCTAAGGCGTTCCCCGCGAATATCCGGCGTAAAATTCAGCTTTTGCAGCGCGTTTAATACGCGCTCTTTATCATATCTTGATGATAAAGCGTTCACAAGCGTCTTGCGTCTCTGCGCAAAGGCGAGTTTAACCAGCCTGAATAATTCTTTCTCGTTTTCTGAAAATTCAGGAATTTTAGAGGTCATCTTAATCACTGCGCTTGTAACTTTCGGACGCGGATAGAACGCCGTCGGTGGTACTTTGAACAACAGCTTCGGCTCCGTATAGTATTGGCAAAATATGCTGAACGCGCCATATTCCGGCGATCCGGCTTTAGCGGCGATACGTTCGGCAACTTCAAGCTGAACCATAACGGTAACGTCGCTGAATCTGCGGCTTTCTATCAGCTTTATCAATATAGGAGACGTAATCGCATACGGAAGATTTGCGCGTACAACGACGTCAGCGTCACTGCCGAAATAATCATCACAAAGCGCGGCAATATCACATTTAAGCGCGTCTGTATGCTCAATCTGTACATTGGGGCAGGTTGCAAACATCTCTTTAAGAGGGGCAATCAGCAGCGGGTCGACTTCAAGCGCAAGTACACTGCTTGCGCTTGAAGCAAGTTCAACAGTCAGCGCGCCGGCTCCCGGTCCGATTTCGAGGATGTTTTTGCCATCCGTACCGCTCTCTTGAACTATGCGCTTTGGTATAGTCTTGTCGATAAGAAAATTCTGTCCGAGTTTTTTGGAGAATTTGAACTCTTTTGGTAGATTATTCATAAGTATTAAATCCGCTTCCGCAGGTAATAATGATAACAGAACCTGCTTAGTAACCCTCCGTAGTGCAAATTGCGATTTGATTGACGCAATTCAGAATTGCGGGGAGGGAAAGTATAAATATTTAACCTACAAGCAACCGTGAAATGCAGAAAAGATGTTGTAACGAGTGTTGCGAAGGGTTACTAAGCAGGTTCTTATTCTATGGCATTTTGTGCAATTACTTAACGGCAGGGGGATGAGAATTATTGATTGGTAAAGTAGAAATATCCGGAGTGAATACAGCAAAACTAAAAACGCTCACTTCGGCAGAAACTAAGAGATTAATGCAGCTTGCCGTTACAGGAGATAAAAACGCTCGGGAAGAGTTGATAAACGGTAACTTGCGTTTAGTCTTGTCTGTCATACAAAAGTTCATCGGGCGGGGGGAGAGCGCAGACGATCTTTTCCAGGTAGGATGCGTGGGGCTGATCAAGGCAATAGACAACTTCGACCTCAAACAGAATGTTCAGTTTTCCACATACGGAGTTCCTATGATTATCGGCGAGATTCGGCGCTACCTGCGCGATAACTCAACGATTCGCGTCAGCAGAAGTTTGCGGGATACCGCGTTTAAGGTTCAGCGCTGTAAGGAGGAATTGCAGAACGCCACCGGGCGCGAACCTACGATAGAAGAAATAGCAAAGGCGCTTTGTATCAGCAGGGAAGAGGTCGCCGCTTCAATCAACGCTATTCAGGAACCGGTATCGCTCTATGAACCCGTATATTCCGATGCCGGGGATACGCTGCGGGTAATGGATCAAATCGGCGACAGCAAGAACACAGATGAACATTGGTTAGAGCATATCGCGCTTTCCGATGCGGTGGATAAACTAACAGAGCGCGAGCGGCATATACTATCCCTTCGGTTTTATGCCGGGAAAACCCAAATGGAAGTTTCTAACGAAATCGGAATCAGTCAGGCACAGGTTTCGCGCTTAGAGAAAGGCGCAATATCCAGGATACGGAAATCATTAGGATAAGCGGGACGCAAGACGCGTCCCGTACATATTTATAAAACAGAATTACTGTCTGACCAAGCAGAGTTTCCAAGCCACGCAGGGCGCTGGCTGTCCGGATTTTCTGTAGGCTTCGGAGACGGTTCACTCCAAAGACCCGGCGTCGGCTCAGGTGATGTTTCCGTGCCGTTAGGGTCGTTGGCAGGAATATCAATGCTTTCATGGTCTGCCGGAGGTGCATCATCTTCATTTGTAGCCGGAGCGCTTCCTCCCGTGCCATTAATATACGCTTCTAACTCCGCCGCCGGAACAAGCGTTACCTGCGTGTGTCCCTTATACCGGCTTACTGACTCTTCCTTCTTACTTATCTCCGTACCGTCTGCGGCGTATACTGTGCGGTAAGTGCGTACACGAAGCCCGGTAGTGCCGCGGTCTTTGAGCTTAGTCGTACCCGGCGCAAGCGTATCGTCAGCGCGGTATTCGGACTTGTACGGCAAAGTTTCAAGTACGTCGTAAGTCATTTTTACATACGTATCATCAGTCTTAGTGCCGTGCAGTTTAACAAATAATTTCTGTCCCTCACGGTACGTTTCTAATTTCAGCGGATACTCCGTACTGTTAGTAAACCGGAAGTTAGGTCCGTTCCAGCTAACCGTAGCGTCCATTCCAGGCGGCAGATATGTCACCTGAAAGGTGTGATAATGCCGCTCTGTAATCTGAAGGTTTGCAAGTAATGTGCAGTAATAAATTGTACTGGAAACCTGACAAATCCCACCGCCGATCTCCAGCGTAGTATCACCGTTAACATATGCCGGAGCCTCGCCGTAACCTTTTTCAGTTGTACGCTGACCGACAACGTCATTATAGCTGAACACTTCACCCGGCATCAAAACCAGTCCGTTTATAGCCTCCGCCGCAAGCTGAACGTTCATAGAACGCACTTTACTGGCAGTTAAATCAGTGGAGTGTTCCGAAAGCACATCGCGGAACAGCAGCGACTCCAGTTCCTCCGTAGTATGCTCCGGAGGAGTAATCATAAGCGGAATAACGACAGTATCGCCGTAATCGGCTTCATAAAGCGCATCAAACGCCGCCTGTTCGTCAAATGTTATTCCGTCCTGATTTTCGCTTACATTGAATTTCTCGTCAAACTCCGCACTTACAGGGTCGCTCCAGACCATTTCTTTGATTTCTTCAACAGTGATCTCGCGCGGTTTCGTAGTCTGCGGAGTGTATTCAATCGGTTCAAAATTATGCGTTTGGAATGCGTTTTCAATGAGCGCGTAAATAGCTTCGGTGTCCATTAACATTCCGTTCGCGCCTTTGATAATAGTGACTTTATCATCATCAATATTTACCACATTATCCAATAGTTCACTGTTGACGGAAGCCGCCTTAGCTTCAATAAACGGCATAACCATATCGCGGTCAACCGATAATATACTTGTCAGGTCATCGGAACTTAAGTTCAATAAATGCTGAATATATCCTAAGGCTCCCTCGAAAAAGTTTATTTTACCTCCGGATTTGAACGTCTCACCGCGTCCCTGCGCATACATCTCCTCCGCAAGCTCTTGCGGGTCAACTGTCAATCCGGCTTCTTCGGCAGTAATTTCAAGTCTTTGCTCGCCCGGGAAGTCAATCATTACAACCTTATCACGGTAAATCTGAAACTCCTCTGACTGCTCCAGCGCGGCGGCGGCATCGCTCTTAGTCATCCGGCTGACATTAACTCCGTATGCTGAAACATTGGGGAAGATAACGTCACTGTTCGCCGCGGAATACCCCGCATACGCAAAAGCTCCGCCAGCCGCTATCAGTACTGCAATAACAATAATTACCGCAGCAAGCCCTTTGCGGGATTTTTTTCTTTTTGTTGTTTTTTTCAAGTCAAAACGCCCTTCTTCCGCATTGCTTTCCTGCACGGCGGATTCTTCCGTTTTGAGGTCTTTGACGACATCGTCCGGCGCTGTTTTGCCGGATTTACTGCTAACTAATCTAATTGCCGTCACCTCCAAATGATAGTTTAACCATCCTATCACATTCTACACAAGCTGTCAAGAATAGTTTTTGCATAAATTGATTTTGGATAAACGCTTTCGTCCGGCTATCCGGGCAGCCGACAGGGAACGGGGAGAGATGCAAGAGTTGCAAATGGCAAATTGAAAATTAGGACGAGGGAAACGGCGGGCGGGCAATGCCGAGATAGTCGGCAGTCATTAGTCGACGGTAGGCAGGGAACGATGGAAACGAGGGACGTTAATCATTAACTATTAGTCATTAACCGCTACCGCTGTATTATAGCACAAAGTTTCTGATTTGTCAAGAGTATATTTGTGTGTAATCGTAAATTATTTATGAACTTCCGCCAAAATTATTTTGCGATCAGGATTCATATAAATTACCGAACTGCCCTTAAACATCCCCTTGACAATGCTAAAGGCGTCAGCTATAATTAAGGAATGGAATATAAAATTACACTTGCCCGGGCAAAAGAAATCCTTCGCCCGTTTGCGTATCCGCGCGGCTCAGAGTCCGTGAAACTTGAGGACGCTTACAAGCGTGTCCTCGCTAAGGATTATACGGCGTCAGAAAATATTCCGGCGTTTGACCGCTCCGCCGCGGACGGCTATGCGCTGAACTCCGCCATAACTACCGAAGCGTCACAAGACGCCCCGAAAGTTCTTAAAGTTCCGGAAGAAGCCGTCGCTATCAATGCGGGGGAACCGATTCCGGAAAGCGCAGACGCAATCGCCGGTTTCGGAAGTTTTTCGGGCTTCGCGTTTGACTCCGCAACGCTTACTGAGCCTATTAGTGCGGGCGCAAATATCACACACACCGGAAGTTACGTAAAGTCAGGTGAGCTTATCGCGGCTAAAGGCGAAATCGTTACGCCTGAAATCGCCGGAACGCTTGCAGGGCAGGGGATCACTGAAATCGAAGTTTACCTGCGTCCGCGAATAGGTATCATCTCCATAGGGGATGAGATTATCTCCGGTCAGGTACGCGACAGCAACCGCTATACGTTAGAGTTTGCGCTGCGCGACTGCGGGTGCATACCGTTCTGGCTCGGACTTGCCGAAGACGTTACGCAGGACATCGCACATTACATCAATTCCGGCAGGGGTCTGGACGCAATGATTTCCACCGGAGGCTCAGCCTACGGTAACAATGACTTTATAACCTCCGCCTTTGACGCGATGGGTGCATTCTCTCTGTGCTGGGGAGGAACCGGCGAAGAGTGGGGAACCTTCGCGTTTGCGACACTTGGAATCACGCCGTTGATTTGCCTTTCCGGCGAACCGCGCAAAATGTTCTCAACTCTGAATGAAATTGTTATTCCGGCGCTAAGACAATTCGCGGGGTTTAAGGCTTAGTATTAGTAAAATTAACACAGGTAAAAAATAAATTTCTTACCGCCGTCACACTATTCGTATTTTTGGCGTAGTATGTCACGGAGGTACAAAAATATGTGTAAATGCAATTCTACTCTAATTGACCCGGGATATTCCCAAAACTACGGCTGCGGATGTCAGGGCATTGACCCCGGCTTTTCCTACGGCGGATGCGGATGCGGACGTCAGGAGATAGTGCCGGCGTATACGCCGGATGTGAGCCAGGGCGTGAACTCCGGATATTCGTGCGGATGCGGTCCGACTTATGGGTGCGGATGCGGTTCTTACGATCCGTGCTGTTACGTAGTTCCGGCCGCTCTGCGTCTGCCGTCAGGGTTTGTAACGCTTTAATTGAACGGGTCATAACAATCCCAATCTGCGAGTGTACTTAAGCTGAAAGGTTAAAACAACCTCCCCTTCCGTAAATCTTTATAATACGGTCGGGGAGGTTTTTGCGCGCCTTTTGTAATTGTTTATTTGCAGGCGCGGAACGTTCCGCAGCAGGTATCTTTCTTAGTATCTGCGGAAACCGGATTGCCGCCGTAGCTCGGCGCAACGCTTGTTACCTTAATATTGTCGGCGTTACATCTGCCGCTGGAGCAATAGTGACTACAGTTAGTTACCGAACAAGTAACGCCGCTGTTAACAGAGTTTGACGCCTGACTTTTAGCGGTATTCGCGCGCGTTGCAGACGCGGATGACGATTTAGACGATCCTGAAGCGCTGCCGCTCTTTGACGTGCTGCTCTTGCTGGAACTTGTGCTGCTATTTTGCTTAAGCATTGTAATTATCCTCCGTAAAGAAATGTGGTTCGTAGATATTATTAACCCGCACGCAAAAAATAATACATATTCGTACC
>JAITQY010000167.1 GCA_031288675.1 Oscillospiraceae bacterium
AATATTTGTGTGTAATCGTAAATAATTTGTGAACAACAGGGCGAATAATTATTCGCCCTGTTTGATTTGATTTAATTTTAGTTTTCTATTACGGCGACCGCTTCGATTTCTACGCTGACGCCTTTCGGGAGCGCGGCTACGGCAACACAACTGCGTGCCGGAGCGGATGTAAAATACTTAGCGTAAATAGAGTTGAACTCCGCAAAGTCACCCATATTTGTAAGGAAGCAAGTGGTTTTAACGACGTTAGAGAAACCGGTTCCGGCGGCTTGCAGTACGGCTGAGAGATTTGCGATCGCAAGCTCAGTCTGAGCCGCAATGCCCTCAGGCACATCTCCGCTTACCGGGTCAACCGGGATCGCTCCGCTGCAATACAGCATATTACCGGCAAGTATCGCCTGACTGTATGGTCCTATAGGCGCAGGCGCGTTGGATGTTAGAATCGTTTTCATTTGCGGCACACTCCTTAGCAATTAGCGTGAAATACGGACGAAACGGCTTAGACGTCCTGCGGATTGAGATGCTCGAGAAGGCGTTCCTGAAGAGCTTTAGCGGCGTTGAAGCCCATTTTACGCTGTTTATTGTTCATTGCGGCAACCTCCACGATGACAGCAAGGTTTCGACCGGGTGCAACCGGAACAAGCATAGACGGAACCTTAACGTCTAAAATCTCCGTATAGTTGGTATCAGCGCCGAGCCTGTCATAATGCTCATGTTCTGACCATTGCTGGAAGTCAATCACAAGGTCGATTGTAGTGCTGTTACTAACCGCGCCCATCCCGTACAGGCGGCGCACATCAATAACGCCTATACCGCGAAGTTCCATATAGTGACGAATCAGGTCGGGCGCGGAGCCGATAAGCGTGTTATAAGATACCCGCTTAATTTCCACCGCGTCATCCGCAACCAGCATATGTCCGCGCTTTATAAGCTCAATAGCGGTTTCGCTTTTTCCGGAGCCGCTGTCACCGGTCATAAAAATGCCCTCGCCGTAGACTTCAACGAGTACTCCGTGACGGGTAATGGACGGAGCAAGCATAGCGTTAAGACGCGCGATAATCTCTGCGGAAAACTGCGAAGTGTCTTTTTCTGTGGAGAACAGCGGGACATTATAGCGGCGCGCCTGATCCAGCGCCTCGCTATATATCTCCATATTGTTGCATATAACGAGAGCGGGAATATTGCGTTTGAAAAGCTCTGTAAATACCTTACGGCGCTCATCCGACGGCAGCGTTTTAAGATACATTATCTCTACGATGCCCATAAATTGCAAACGGTTGTTATCAAACTGAGTGTAAAAACCTACAAGCTGAAGTCCCGGTCGGTTGACTGCCGACGTCGTAATCGTGCGTGTACTGAAGTCATCCGGCGTATATTCTATTTTAAGCCGGAGAAGTTCGGCGAGTTTTTCCAGCTGTACTGATTGTTCGGACATAAGACCTCAATTTAGCAGACAGAATTTGTACGGATTAGCGGGCGCAGCATTAAATGTAATCGGTTAAGCAGCTTTAAGAAGTTCCGGAGGATCGCCTTTTGTTACGCACTCTCGGGTAATTGTTATCTTGCGGATAGATTTATCTTCGGGAACTTCATACATTGTGTCGGTCATAATAGACTCCACTATGCTTCGCAGGGCACGGGCGCCGATTTTCATTTCTACCGCGCGGTCGGCAATAGCGTCGAGAGCGTCATCGGTGAACTCTAACTCCACGTCATCATAGCCGAGCAGTATTTTATACTGTTTCGTTAAAGCGTTTTTCGGTTCGGTAAGGATTTTTACAAGGTCGTCGCGGTTAAGCGCGCGCAGCGGAGTAATAATCGGCAGGCGACCGCATAGCTCCGGAATCAGCCCATACTTGAGTATATCCGCGCTTTGCGCCTGCTCGAAAATATTGCCGCGCTCTTCGCGATCATGTTCGCCAAGCACTGTTGCGCTGAATCCGATAGATTTTTTGTTAACGCGGTCTTCAATGATTTTTTCCAAACCCGCGAACGCGCCGCCGCAGATGAATAAGATATTGGTGGTGTCGATTTTAACCATCTCCGCGCCCGGATGCTTGCGACCGCCGCCGGGCGGCACAGCCGCTACCGTTCCCTCAAGGATTTTAAGCAACGCCTGCTGAACACCCTCGCCGCTGACGTCGCGGGTAATACTTACGTTTTCGCTTCGGCGTGAAATCTTATCAATTTCGTCAATGTATATAATTCCGCGCTGAGTCTTCTCAATGTCACCGCCGGCAGCCTGAAAGAGCCTTACAAGGATATTTTCAACGTCGTCACCGACATAACCGGCTTCAGTGAGCGTGGTTGCGTCAGCAATAGCGAAAGGCACGTCTAAAATTTTTGCTAAAGTTTGCGCTACATAGGTCTTTCCGCAGCCCGTAGGACCTAAAAGAAGAATATTGCTCTTTTGAAGCTCCACAGAATCCGCTTCGTCATCGGGGTTTTGCGACGTATGCAGCAAACGCTTGTAGTGATTATAGACTGCTACAGAGAGGGTACGCTTAGCGGTGTCCTGACCGATTATATACTGGTCAAGGAACTTCTTTATTTCGTGAGGTTTCGGAAGCTTTTCAAGCGGAGTACGGTCGTCGCGTATGACCTTTTCTCCTATCGCGCTCTGGCGCGTGGGAAGTTCTACTCCGCGCCGCTCCAAAATTCCAACACACGTATCAACGCAGGACTCACAAATAAATGCGTTCTTGCCCGACAGTAAATGTCCAGTTTCTTCCGAAGACTTTCCGCAGAAAGAACAGCGAACACTCGGACGAATATTATCAATAAAATTTGCCATTCATCCTCCCAATAATGTCTTAGTTGTGTGTTATCACTCGCGGTTATAGATAACCTTGTCAATCAATCCGTATTCTTTAGCTTCTTCCGCAGTCATAAAATTGTCGCGCTCGGTATCAGCTTTAACGCGCTCAATCGGCTGACCTGTGTTATCGGCAAGTATACGGTTAAGTTTTTCTTTCATTTGGAGAATACGCTTTGCGTGAATCTCAATATCTGTAGCCTGACCCTGCGTTCCGCCGGACGGCTGATGGATCATAATCTCGCTGTTCGGCAAGGCTATACGCTTGCCTTTTGTTCCGGCGGACAGCAGGAACGCGCCCATTGACGCAGCCATCCCGACGCACATTGTAGCGACGTCGCATTTGACGAACTGCATAGTGTCATAAATAGCCATTCCGCTTGTGATGGAACCGCCCGGGCTGTTGATGTAAAACTGAATATCCTTATCCGGGTCCTGCGCTTCAAGAAAGAGCATCTGCGCAACCACAAGCGTCGCTGTGGTGTCGTTTACCTCATCGGAAAGGAATATGATACGATCGTTAAGCAGGCGGGAGAAGATGTCATAACTGCGCTCTCCGCGCGAGGTCTGTTCAATGACGTACGGCACGAGACTTGCATTTTTCGGAATCATTTTGTTTCCTCCTCTGTATCAGCTTTCTTGGATTTGGGTTTGCGCACGGTTTTAGGTTTATCTTCTGACGGAACGTCCGCACCGGCTTCATCAGATTTTTTCTTAGCCGATGATTTGGATTTTGGTTCAGCGTCTTCTACGGCTGACGCCTTTGCTTTGACCGTCTTTTTTGCTTTAGCAGGCTTTTCTTCGGCTTCCGGTTCAGCTTCAAGCGCGGTGGAGTTAGCAATAATCACATCTGCGATCTTGGTGAGCAGCACACCGTGTTCAAATGCCGCAGTATTATCAACGAAAGTCTTAACGGACTCCGCGTCAACGCCGTAGTTTTCTGCAAGTTTAGAGTATTCGCGCTCTTTGTCTTCATCGGTGAGTTCTACGTTTTCAAGTTTGCCGATTTCTGCAAGGCAGAGTTCGCTGCGCAGATTTTTTTCAGCGTTTTCATTAATGGTCTTGGTGAACTCCGCATCGTTGCCAACAAGCTTGTTGTAGGTTTCATAATCAATGCCCATACGCGCCGCCTGACGCTCAATAAGCTGCTGTTTGCGGTCTTCAATGAGCGATTCGTGAAGGTCGATTGCGGTGTTTGCGGTTATCTGCTCCATAAGTTTGTCGAGGAACGCGTCACGCGCACCGTCGTCAGCGCGCTCCTGAAGCTCTTTGCGAATGCTGTCGCGATACTCGGCAAGCGTGTCGAACTCGGAAACGTCTTTCGCAAAATCATCGTCAAGCTGCGGAAGAAGCTTTTCTTTTACCTCGTGAACATGTACTTTGAACGAAGCGTCTTTGTTTTGAAATTCTTCCGCGTGGTACTCCGCCGGGAAAGTAACGTTGACCTCGCGGTCTTCTTCGGCTTTTGCGCCGAACAGCTGGTCTTCAAAACCCGGAATAAAAGAGTTGCTGCCAAGCTCTAAGCTGTGGTTTTCGCCTTTGCCGCCCGGGAACGCGGTTCCGTCAACATAACCTACATAGTCAATTACGACGGTGTCTCCTTTTTTCGCGGGACGGTCACAAGTGACGACGCTGCCGTTGCGTTCGCGAACGGATTCAATACGCGCGTCTATCGCGGCTTCATCAACCGTTGCCGCCGGTTTAACGGCGCTAAGCCCCCTGTACTGACCAAGCTCTACAACGGGGTAATTAGGTACGGAAAGCTCAATTTCGACCTCTTTTGTTTCTTCGTTATAGTCGGCTTTGTCGATCCACGCCTGAGCCGCAGGTTTAAGCTCTTTCTCTTTAACTACAAACTCCAGCGCGGCGCCGAGATTATCATTGATTGCGTCATCCCAAAATATGCGCTCACCATAGAATTTTTCGATCATCTTGCGAGGAGCTTTACCTTTGCGGAATCCCGGCAGCGAAATGTTCTTGCGCTGCTTTAAGTATACCTCATTGACAAAGGTTTCAAACTTATCTTTTGTGATAACCACCTTTGCCGCGGCAACGTTTTTTGCTCCCAGCTCAAACTGTCTGATTTCCAACCGAATATCCTCCATAAAAATAATAAGCAACAGGCAGGTCTGTTACTTCGCATTTGTGAAATAGTCACACCTATCCAGTTTTCTGATATTATACCACACTTTCAGCGATTTGTCAATAGAGGATTTTAGGATATTATCAGAAAAATATACAAAGAGCATACGGCAAGAGAGCATAATTTGCTTGACATAACCAAACAGGAGTGATATAATAATTCAAAGTTGCCGTATAATATTAAAAATGAAATCTATGAACAAAAACTATAAATCAACTCCTATTCCAAACAGAGCAAATTTAACAAAAGAACAGGTCATTCAGAAGCTGCGAAGCACGGTTGACCGCATTATGAGCGCGTCCAGAAACACGTCAATTGATTTTGAAGACTATCCGTTCGCGCAAATCGAAATTGCGGATACCCCTGATAAGCGCGACGAAAGCGTCGCGTTTTCGCCGCGCGCGCAAACGATACAGTCAGACGCGCCGAGAGATAACATCCGCATACAGTTTACAGAGATGCGCCGGCTTGGAAATACTGCCGAATATTCTAACCCTTACAAGGCTAAAACATTTTATAATCAAGCGTTGTTTATGAAAGATTTCGAGGATGATTACGACGGGGTGTCAGCGTTTTCCTCGTTCTTTCCGAATTATCAGATGATGGGTTACGAACATCTACGCACATACTTTACCTGGCGGACACAGGTGCGGAAAGGCAATATTACCGAGACCTCCGTATCTTTTGCGTTTTTATATATTTATGAGCTTATCAACAATATCGGCGTGGAGGACGCGCAGGACGGCTTGAATAAGCTGACGAAGTTTTGGAAAGCGTTCCGGGCTTTTAATTCCGATATTGACAAATATGTATTGCAGTGGCTGAAAGATTACCATGTGTATTATTTGCCGGAGAACTCGTTCCGTGACTATGCTCGGCAAGAAAGGATTATGCTGCATTATCCGGCTGTGTTCGGATATGAGACGGGCAAGGATGACAGTTTTGAACTGTTTGCCGAAGTTTCTAAGTATAATATCCGCGAATCGGCATTTTACTCTGAGCAAACGCATCCGGTAATAAGCGATTGCTTTTACTTTATTCTAAACCGGCTGAGGGAGGAATTTGCCGGGAGGGGCAAACACTTTGAGGACTTTGCTTTCTATGTTATTGAGCGCGAGACATCGTGGACGCCGTTTAACCGCGCATTATTCTATCCGGTAACAGTTCAGCCTGACCGTCAAGTTATAGTCTCCGAGCGCGAAATCTACACTTGCCGCCGTAATCTGTGGACTTACCGCACGGCGCTTTTGACCGACCGCGGCGGAGCTCTTGTAGGATACGTTATGAAAGCGATGGAGGCGGAGCTGCGCAAGAAGCTTAAATTCAAGTATAAGATTTCCGCAAATGAGAATTCGCTTGACTCAGAAACGCGCAGCGGACTTGCGGAGCTTGGTATTTCACTTCCGGAACTGATTGCGCGAAGTGTTGCGGATTTCTATGCGCTGTATACGCGCACGGAAGTCAGAGTAAGCACACAGAGCCTTGCACGGATACGCAAAGAGGCGTTGGATACTCAGGGCAAACTAATCGTACCTGATAATGAGCCGGCGCAGGCAGAAGAGAAAGTTATGAGGTCTGCGGCGGTTACCAAACCTAAGCCGGACACGGATATTTGGATACAGTTTAGAGAAAGCCTTACGCAAACAGAGTTAGACGCGCTGGCGCTGATTATGCGCGGAGAAAGCTTTGAAACCTTTGCGGCGGAGCGCGGCATTATGCCGGAGGTGTTGATCGACGGCATCAATCAAAAGGCAGCTGACAGTATCGGCGATACGATTATGGAGTATGACGGCGCGGTATGCGTCTATGAAGACTATACGGAAAAACTTACAGAAACGGCGGACAGCTAATGGAAAATATTGTTCCGAAGAGAATCGCCAATATCGTTATCAACGCGCTTAAAGGCGGCGTTGTGCCGCGAGTGGGATTGGAGTACGTTACGGTCGGGCGCGCTAAGGAAATCAATGCGCTGCTTAATGACATAGACATTATCGCGGACGGCGGTGCAACGTTCCGCTTTATCGTCGGTAAGTACGGTAGCGGCAAGAGTTTTTTGCTTCAGACTATCCGCAACTATGCCACAGCAAGAGGCTTTGTAGTCATTGACGCAGATTTGTCGCCGGAGCGTAGGTTTGCGGGAACTAAGGGACAGGGTCTGGCAACGTATAAAGAGCTTATACGTAATATGTCAGTTAAATCCAAGCCGGACGGCGGTGCGCTTCCGCTTATACTGGAAAAGTGGCTGTCTGGAATTCAATCAGACGCCGCTCAGCAGGTTTCAAGCGACAGCCCGGAGTTCGGTCAATTGGTCGAGAAACAGATATATTCCGTAACCGGCGGTTTAGAGGGAATGGTCAACGGATTTGAGTTTGCAAAGGCTATAATCGCTTATTGGCGCGCATACCGCTCGGACGACCAAACAGCGAAGTCAAACGTGCTTAAATGGTTCCGCGGGGAGTATCCGTCCCGGAGGGAGGCAAAAGAAGACCTTGATATTAACTGGATCGTTACCGATGAGTCATGGTACGACTTTCTGAAAATCTTTGCGGCGTTTATGGTAAGCGCAGGCTATCAGGGAATCCTTGTGATGGTGGACGAGCTTGTTAATATTTTCAAAATTCCGAACTCTATCACAAGACAGAACAACTATGAGAAGCTGCTGACTATGTATAACGATGTATTACAAGGCAAAGCGAAGCACATAGGGTTCTTAATGGGTTGTACTCCGCAGTGCGTAGAGGATCGATATAAGGGGATATTCAGTTACGAAGCGCTTCGCAGCCGTTTAGCTGAAGGACATTTTTCAACTGACGATATGAAAGATATGTCCGCGCCAATCATTCGTCTAAGTATGCTGACGCAGGAGGAGATGTATGTACTTGCGGAGAAACTGCGGGACATTCACGCTCAGTTGTACGGATATGAACCTACGCTGACGCACGGGGATTTGATTTACTTTTTAGAAGCGGAATATAACCGGGTCGGAGCGGATACGCATATTACTCCGCGCGAGATAATACGCGACTTTATCGAACTTGCCGGTATACTTCATCAGAATCCTGAGAAGCATGCGGCGGAGATACTCGGCGATAATAGTTTTCAGTTAGCCAAAGGCGGGCTTACGGACGAAGAGATTCATAGTGATTTTGTGGGGTTTGAAATATAATGGATGTTTTTAACAGACTTGCGCCTTTTATTCAGGATTTTATCTATGCCAATAACTGGACGGAACTTCGCGGGATTCAGGTTGCGGCTTGCGAGGTTATTTTCGATACAGGCAGCAATCTGCTTTTGTCTTCCGGAACGGCGTCCGGCAAAACGGAGGCGGCATTTCTGCCGGTACTGACGGAACTGTATAATAAGCCGTCCATATCGGTAGGCGTGCTGTATATCAGCCCGCTGAAAGCGCTTATCAACGACCAGTTTAAGCGTTTAGAGCAGCTTATACTGGAGTCAAACATTCCGGTCACAAAGTGGCACGGCGACGCGTCACAGTCTAAGAAGAACACGTTAGTTAAGAATCCGAAAGGAATACTGCAAATCACACCGGAATCATTAGAGAGTTTGCTTATCAATAAGCGCGGAGCGTGTATCAAAATGTTTTCCGATTTGCGTTACGTTATCATTGACGAGGTTCATCACTTTATGCGCGACGTACGCGGCGTTCAGGTTTTGTGCGAATTGGAGCGCATCCAGCGTCTTACCGGTAACATTCCGCGCAGAATTGGATTAAGCGCTACGCTCGGTGATATTAGTTTAGCGCAAAACTGGCTGAATACCGGGTCAGGACGCGACTGCATAGCGCCTGTCAGTGACGAAGGCAAGAAGCAAATCCGCTTGTTTGTCGAGCGGTTCGTTACGGCGGAAGCGGGCGGAGAAAGCAGCGTTATGCCGGAGTTAGCGCATTCCGGTGACCGTGCGCATTTTGAGTACCTGTTCAAAATGACGTTAGACAAGAAAACTATCATCTTCACCAACTCCCGCGAGGAGACAGAATTCACTATCGCAAACCTGCGTGAAATCGCGGCTAAGAATAAAGCCCCGGACGTGTACCGCGTTCATCACGGTAATGTTTCAGCGCTTCTGCGCGAACAGTCGGAAGACGAGATGAAACTCTCCGATGACAAGATAGTTATCGGAGCTACAGTCACATTAGAGCTTGGAATTGACATAGGTTCGCTTGATCAGGCGGTGCAAATCGGAGCGCCGATAAACGTTTCCAGCTTTGCGCAGCGGCTTGGAAGGTGCGGACGGCGCGGACAAGTTCCGCAGCTGCTGTTCACGTTCACGGAGGAAATTCAGCCGACTGCCGCCGACATTCTCGGTCCGGTTAACTGGTCTTTTATCCGCTTAATCGCTATCATTGAGTTGTACACGCGCGAAAAATGGATTGAACCAATTGAGCCGCATCCGCATCCGTATTCGCTGCTGTATCATCAGACGATGAGCTTTTTGAAAAGCAACGGCGAGTATTCACCTGCGGGTTTGGCACAGGAGGTGCTTACGTTAGACAGTTTCAGGGAAATCTCTCAGGATGATTACAAACACCTTCTTGAACATCTTCTTGAAATCGAACATATTCAAAAAACTGAAAACGGCGGTTTGATAATCGGGCGCGCCGGAGAGCCGATAGTTAACCACTTCCATTTCTACACAGTGTTTATCGTCCCGGATTACTTCCTTGTAAAAGACGAGAACCGTTCAATCGGAACGGTAGACAAAATTTATCCCGTTGGTATGCGGTTCAGCCTTGCTGGAATCACGTGGGAAACGATTGACGTTAACGTGAAGGCAAAAGTTATATTTGTAAAACGTGTTCCGGGTATATCCGTCGTGGATTGGGACGTAGATTTTGAATCGGAACAGCACACCGTCTTAGTCCGCAAACAGCGGGATATTCTGCTTGGCGATGATAATTATCCGTATCTCAGCGAAAGCTGTAAAGAACGGCTTAATGAAATCCGATACCTGACCCGCAACAGCGGTATTCTGACACAGCTGGTAACTCCTCTGTCGGAGCATAAGTTCGCTGTATTTCCGTGGGTTGGCACGCGCCAGCTATTCGCCCTGAACTATGCGCTGCTCGGCAGGGGAATAAAAAGCAAATTGCCGTGGCGAACGTGCATCTATTTAGAAATCTACTTCTCCGGTTCCGCCGCCGAGCTTGAGGACATAATACGCGAAGTCATACGCTCTGATGTGGATTTACACAATTTGCCCTTGCCGGAAAAAATCCAAGTTGCGAACAAATACAACGAGTTCATTCCGCTTGACCTGCTGCGCAAACAGTTCACAGAGGACTTTTTGGACTTTGACGGACTGCAAGCGCAGATGGATGAGCAAGGGTAAGCTATCTACATCAGCGCATTGACATCGCAGAAAATGTAGCGATATGGTTTATCGCTGATATGTTCTCCGGGCGTTCCCTCTTGAATTATCAAAACGGCGTTAGCGTTTACTTCTGCCTCCCGAATGCGGTAATCTTCAAAAGGCTTCAGAGTTTTCTCTGTAAAGGTATTATTTGCAAGGTCTAAAATATAGTAAGTGTTCGTCTTGCGGACAAAAAACAATTGTATATTCTGTATATCATTCCCCCTTTGATTAGCGCCGCGCTGTACTAAGTCTCGTTTTTTCAAAACCGGCTTGATAGTGCCGTTTTCGATTTTGCCTACCACATTGTAGCCCGACAAGTTGTGCAGGTAAATGTAGTCTCCGAATACGGCTATTTCATCCACACGGGATTCTTTTATATAATCTGCGACTTCACCGAGATTTATAGTTTGAATGCAGCGGAATTTTTCATCGTAAGCACGAATCGTTGATATTCTGTTTCCGTCTTTGTCATATTCATCTACCCAAGCGTAAACGGTATCTCCGTTTACAAAACAGGTCATAATGACAGAGCCGGTTTTTGCGGAGTGATTGACGGAGTGATTATTTACTTTTTTTGTATTGCCGTCTTTCGGGTCGTAAATTTCGAAGTAGGTGTTTGCAGAATCCCCTTCTCTCTTTTTAGTTTTCCAAAATAAGAGCTTATCCTGATATGCGAAGATTTCCATAATCGGAATTACTTCGTTATCCGTATAGTAAACATCAAGCTGATTCTTTCCAAGGTCAATACCATACAGATTATTATTTTCTTGCCCGTTTTCATCTGTGGACGTAACACAGAAGTACAACACGTTGTCAACGATTGCGGTTTCCCCCATTCCTATTATGAAAGGTTGAATTGTACCGAGTTTTACCGTATCCCCACTGTCAAAATACTGCCGGTAATAAGATGTTCCTCCTGTCGACGGTCCCATCGGCTGCGGTGAAGTCGTATCACGGTTCACAACTTTATAAATAACGCTGTCGTTTAATATTTCGGTAACGGAAATGCGCTCTTCAAAGAAACCCATTAAAGTTTCTACGGGCATATCGGCTTCTTCAAATGTTTCTTCAATTTTCTTTTTTTGCGTATTTGAATCGCTCTTCGCACAACCCATAAAAGCTATAGAAATTCCGATTGTCACAAGCATAGTATATATTACAGGGATTGAATTTTTTCTTTTCATATAAACGGTCTCCCAACAACAATCAGGGCGGCACTGTAACTCTGTGCCGCCCTTGATATTTTACCATGTATATCCGCTGTTCGCTTCTTCAAACGCTAAATAAAGATCACCGATCGCTTTATAATACCAACGATTTTCAGGTTCATCCATATAGTCCGCATATGGATCGCAAACCATAACTCCCGTCTTATTACTGGCTATACTGTATGCGGTAACGCTATGACTCTCTAATTCATATGGCCAATCCAATCCCTTATCTTCATAAACTCCGATAAGTGCTGGCAACCCCGCACCGGCAATAGTATAATATAAATGGTTCTTCATCGTCGTTTCTGATGCGCTATAAACAACCAAATAGTTTTGGTCATCCTGCATATCATTGAGATAATCCACCGCGTTTGCAAGACATGTTCCTGCCCACCACGCGGTACCGCAACCATCGGCAACTACTGATTCTGATGAAGTTGTTCCGTTAATCCATCTAAGTGTCATCCGTATACCTGCGGGCAAACAAGTATATGCTTCCTCCTGACCGTAATAATAAAATGGGGACAGCCCTATCCAAGTTGGGGGAGCTTTCAAAATATTTTGCGAAACAATTGAATACGTGGATGGTGCAAGTTTTTTCGTTATAAGAGAATTCACAGGTATGCCTTGTATTTTCGCAAGAGCCGCTACGGACAACCCTTGTGCTTCCGCAAGGATTGTAAATGTGCTTTCAAGTTTACCATCCGCACGTAACTGTGTAATTTGTTTCGGTGTAAGCATTTTAACTTGGTTTTTTGAACGTTCGACTTGCTCTGGTGTAGCTTTTTGGAGACCGCTAAAACCTGTACGCTGTAACACTGGCTCCGGTTTGCTATCTTTATTCTTTGCGATTGCGGTACGATTACTCGCGCCAATCGGCGTCGGAGTAGGAGCCAGAGAGGTTATTGACGGCACGGCTAATGCGCTAACGTTTGTTGACAGAGCAAGAGCACACATTAGCATAACCAAGAAGATACGAATGATATTTTTTTCATAGCGTAAAACTCCTTTTTATAGATTTAGTATGTTGCAATATTTCCTATACTTGTACTATAAACCATATTTTGGAATTTGTCAAGTGCTTTTGTAAGAAATATCAATATAAACAAATCTGTCATCATAATTTTTGTATATATTACCATATTTATAAACCATTTTACAAATATTAATTATCTTTTATTAATACGTTAAGTTTTCAACAACAAAAATATTTACACAAGTACGTCATACTATATCTACTCCCCCAACAGCCTTACGAAAGTCAAAGCTTCTTCAATGACGTTCTTGCCTGACTGCAATTTCATAGACACCAACGGAGCGTTCGCGTTCCGCTCTATTTTGATACGCTTTTCAGCTGTGACTCAACGAGTTGATCAGACAGCAAAAAACCATTGTAATCCACACCGCAAGAGAAAATATCAGACAAAGCAATTCACGTAACAGAGAGTTAGAAAGATAAAACCCTCAATGGACAAATGTTAAGCGATAAACAGCGGCTCAATGCCTCCGAGCCGCTGTTTTGCATAGTTGCATATTTTGCATCACATTATCTGATTTTTCACTGATAAACACAGAAAATTCAATAATGATACTTGAGTTTTTCTTTTTTATATGCTATAATCATACCATTGCATTGAAGTGAGATGAAAACATATGGCGATGAGTTATAATAAGCTTTCGAAGCTACTGATTGATAAGGATGTGTATAAAAAACCTCCCAGCCGACACCGGAATAAGCAGTTTTATTGCGAGCAAGACGAGCAAATGCAAACCTGTTTCGAGAGAGGTTATGCTCAAATTTTGTAAAGCTTTGAATTGTGACATCAGCGATATTGTTGAGGCTGTGCCGGTCAAAACAGATAATCTCTCAAAAGATAAGGAGCAAATTTAATTATGGCTGATAATCGCAAAGAACAAGAAAGACAAGTACTGCACAATGTTATCTGGGGTGTCGCAAACGATTTGCGTAGCAGTGTTGACGGTTGGGATTTCAAGCAATATGTTTTGGGTATGTTGTTTTACCGCTATATATCCGAAAATCTTTCGTCCTATATTGACCGTGACGAACACGCAACGGGCGATATTGCGTTTAGCTATGCTAAACTTTCAGATAAAGACGCAGAGCAAGCCCGTGATGATATGGTTAAAACAAAAGGGTTCTTTATTCTTCCGTCAGAGCTTTTTGAAAACGTCAACAGCCGTGCTTCAAACGATGAGAACTTAAATGAAACGCTTGAAAAGGCATTCAAAAATATCGAGGCTTCTGCACAAGGGTCAGACAGTGAGGAAGATTTTAAAGGGTTGTTTGATGATTTAGACGTTAACAGCAACAAACTTGGCAGCACGGTAGCCAAACGAAACGAAAAGCTTGTTAAATTGATGAACGGTATTGCGTCAATGAAACTCGGCGACGGCAACTATAAAAATAATACTATTGATGTCTTTGGTGATGCGTATGAATACCTTATGGGCATGTACGCAAGCAACGCAGGAAAAAGCGGGGGCGAATACTATACGCCGCAAGAAGTATCTGAATTGCTAACACGCCTGACGATTGTTGGAAAGACAGAAGTAAACAAAGTGTATGACCCTGCTTGCGGTTCGGGTTCACTGCTCCTGAAATTTGCAAAAATATTAGGGAAAGACAAGGTTCGTTTAGGCTTTTTCGGACAGGAAATAAACATCACAACCTATAATCTTTGCCGAATAAATATGTTTTTGCACGACATCGATTTTGATAAATTTGATATTGCTCATGGCGATACATTAACCGATCCGGCTCATTTAGACGATGAACCGTTTGAGGCGATTGTATCAAATCCGCCGTATTCAATAAAATGGGCGGGTGATGAAAACCCTATTTTAATTAACGACCCTCGCTTTTCTCCTGCAGGTGTCCTTGCGCCAAAATCAAAAGCGGATATGGCTTTTATTATGCATTCTTTAAGCTGGCTTGCCACAAACGGAACAGCGGCAATTGTTTGTTTTCCAGGTATTCTATACAGAAGCGGAGCGGAGCAAAAAATCAGAACATACCTGGTTGATAACAATTATGTAGATTGTGTTATTCAGTTGCCCGATAATTTGTTTTTCGGCGTAACTATAGCCACTTGCATAATGGTTCTTCGCAAGGGCAAAAGCGAGAACAAAACGCTGTTTATTGATGCAAGCAATGAGTTTGAAAAATCTAAAAACAGCAACAAATTAAATAATGATAACATTTCAAAAATCGTTTCAGCGTTTGAAGCCCGCAAAGATGTTGAATACTTTGCAAGGCTTGTCCATAATAGTGATATTGCCGAACAGAACTACACCCTATCGGTAAGCACTTATGTGGAGCAAGAAGATAAACGAGAAACAGTAGATATAACCGAACTCAACGCTGAAATTGAGCGCATTGTTGCCCGTGAAGATGAACTTAGAACGGCAATAAACAAAATAATCAAAGAATTGGGAGGCGACAAGTAATGAGCGACTTAATAAAACAAAACGGCGATGTGTTTTCAAATATTCGTGATGTGCTTGTTGCCGCACGCACCAATGTTTATAAAGCCATAAACTTTGCAATGGTTGAAGCATATTGGGAGATTGGAAAGAAAATTGAAGAAGCTATCGGCGACCGTGCAGAATACGGCAAAGGGCTTTTGCAATATTTGTCTGAAAACCAACGGCAGAATTTGGTGCGGGTTTTACTGTCCGCAATTTGCGAACAATGAGGCAGTTTTATCAAACCTTTCCAATTCGGCACTCACTGCGTGCCGAATTGAGTTGGACACATTACCGTCGAATAATTCGCATTCCGAGCGAAGAACGCAGAGCGTTTTATTTGAATGAATGTGCCAACGAAAATTGGAGCGTTAGGCAACTTGAACGCCAAATTGACACTTCTTTTTATGAGCGGTTGCTTGCAACACCGCAAACAGGCAAAGAAACTGTTGCAAATGAAATAAAAAAAACAGAGCCAAAGATTGACCCCGAATATATTCTGAAAGACCCCTATATTTTAGAGTTTTTAGACCTTAAAGAAAACAAAGATTATTTAGAGAGCGAACTTGAACAGGCTTTGATGGACGAACTGCAAAAGTTTTTGTTAGAATTGGGCAAAGGCTTTTCGCTTGTTGCTCGGCAAAAACGCATTACAGCAGACGGCGACCATTTTTATATCGACCTTGT
>JAITQY010000185.1 GCA_031288675.1 Oscillospiraceae bacterium
CCCTTATATATAAACATATAAACTTCTATATTAAGGGCTGCCGTAAGCTTGTGAGCTTACTTCTTCGGTTTCTTCGCGCCGTACTTTGAACGCGCCTGCATACGGTTCTTCACGCCCTGAGTATCCAGCGTACCGCGAATGATGTGGTAACGAACGCCAGGCAGGTCCTTAACACGGCCGCCGCGAATCATTACGATGCTGTGCTCCTGCAAATTGTGTCCTTCGCCGGGGATGTACGCCGTGACTTCGTAACCGTTAGACAGACGAACACGTGCGATCTTGCGCAGAGCTGAGTTCGGCTTCTTCGGTGTGGCTGTACGAACTGCCGTGCATACTCCGCGTTTCTGCGGGCTGGCAAGGTCGGTTTCGACATTCTTCAGCGTGTTGCGGCTTTTAAGCATTGCCGGCGTGTTGCTCTTATACTGAGCCTGCTGACGTCCTTTGCGTACGAGCTGATTTAGTGTAGGCATTAGTCTCTCCTCTCTTTTAAGCATTCTCCGCCACTCTATATTAGCGAACCTATTAAGTATAGCACACGCTGTACTAATTTGTCAAGCACAAAAAACTAAAAAAATTAACAAATATTTAAGAGGTGCGGTCTTGATTTTTTAACATTTTTGTGCTACAATACAGGCGCAATGATTAATGACTAATATTTAATGATTAACGGTTTTGTAATCGAAACCCATTCCCCGTAGGGGCGAGCATTTCTCGCCCACCGTAACCCTCGTCCACTGTCTACTCACGACTATAGACTACCGACTATCTCCTGTCGCTTACTTATTATTACATTAAGGAAATTGATATGCCTAAGAAAAACTCTCCGCCGCAGGAAGCGCCTAAGCCGGCAATAGTTCGGGAGCAGCCGATTGCAGAGACTCTCGAAGTAAACTATATGCCCTATGCTATGAGCGTCATTGTCAGCCGCGCGATTCCTGAAATAGACGGATTCAAACCATCTCAGCGTAAGCTCCTGTACACTATGTACAAGATGGGGCTTCTGACCGGCGGTCGCACTAAGTCCGCTAATATCGTCGGGCAGACTATGCGATTGAACCCGCACGGCGACGGCGCTATTTACGAGACAATGGTGCGCCTGTCCGCCGGAAACGAGGCTCTGCTCGCTCCGTTTGTGGACAGCAAAGGCAACTTCAGCAAGGTCTATTTCCGTGATACCCAATACGCTGCAAGCCGATATACCGAAGCTAAGCTCTCTAAAATTTGTGAGGAACTCTTCAGCGATATTGACAAGGACGCGGTGGACTTTGCCGACAACTATGACGGCACAATGAAAGAGCCTAACCTGCTGCCTACAGCGTTCCCGAACATCCTTGTATCCGCAAATATGGGCATTGCCGTCGGTATGGCTACAAATATCTGCGGATTCAATTTACATGAGGTCTGTGACGCGGCGATCGCTTATATTAAGAATCCGAAAATTGACTTGCTTTCCGTATTGCCCGCGCCGGATTTCCCCACCGGCGGCGAACTGCTATATGACCGCGAAACTCTCCGGCGCATCTATGAAACGGGGCGCGGCAGTTTCAAAGTTCAGGCTAAGTGGCGGTATGTCAGGGAGCAGAACCTCATTGAAATCTATGAAATACCCTACTCCGCAACCGTAGAGCAAATCATTGACCGTATCCGCGAACTCTACAAGGACGGCAAGGTAAAAGACGTTTCTGACGCCCGTGACGAGAGCGACCTCAAAGGTCTCAAAATCGCAGTCGATCTCAAGCGCGGAGCCGACCCTGATAAGATTATGCGCCAGCTGATGAAGCTCACCCCATTGCGGGACAGCTTTAGCTGTAACTTTAATATCCTTATTGCCGGATCACCTAAAGTACTCGGCGTAGGCGAGATACTTGAAGAATGGACGGCATGGCGTACCGAAACCGTCCGCCGCCGCGTTTTTTCCGGGCTTACCAAGAAAAAGGACAAACTTCACCTCCTAAAAGGTCTTGGCAAAATCCTCCTCGATATTGACAAGGCGATTGCGATTATCCGCGATACGGAGAGGGAGGACGAAGTCGTTCCGAACCTTATGATAGGATTCGGCATTGATGAAGTTCAGGCGGAATATGTCGCCGAGATCCGTCTGCGCAACATCAACCGTGAATATATCCTCAAGCGTACCCGCGAAACAGGCGACCTTGAAACTGAAATCGCCGACCTTGCGGATATAGTCTCAAGCAAAGAGCGCATTAAACAAATCATCATTGACGAATTAAAAGCTGTATCCAAAAAGTTCGGTTCGCCTCGCCGCACAGAAATCATCTTCAATGCGGAAGACGACGATTACGGCACGGAGGAAAATACAGCCGAAGACTATCCTGTTACGCTATTTGTGTCTGAACACGGATATTTTAAGAAAATCACCCCGCTGTCGCTGCGTATGTCCGGTGAGCAAAAATATAAGGAGGACGATGCGGAGCTTCTGCGGATTGAGACGTCCAACCGCGCGGACATAATCGTATTTACCGACAAATGTCAGGCGTACAAGGCAAAGGTCAGCGACTTCGCGGACGGCAAAGCCTCTGTACTTGGCGATTACCTGCCCGCCAAGCTCGGCTTTGATGACGGCGAAAGTTTTAAGTATCTTATCGCGACTGCCGACTACAGCGAGAGCATATTGTTCGCTTTTGCCAACGGCAAAGCGGCGCGCGTTACGCTGGATTCCTACGCCACCAAGACGAACCGCAAAAAGCTTGTCGCGGCATACAGCGATAAATCTCCGCTACGCGCGATTATAGGCTTCAAAGAGGATACCGAGCTTGCCGCGTTCGATAACGTCGGTAAGGCGTTAGTGTTCAGCACCGCTCAGTTATCGCCTAAGTCTTCACGCGATACGCAGGGCGTTCAGGTAATGTCTCTCCGCGCTAAAACGGAAGTTACCGCCGTTCTGTCTCTTTCTGAAAGCGGTATAGATAATCCCGCCGGTTACCGCGCGTCTAATATTCCCGCCGCCGGTAAAAAATTCTCCGGGCAGCTCCGTTTAGGCGGCTGACCCGCAATTTCGCATCTGGCTGTACTTGACAATTACAAAAACTGTGTTATACTATGCAGGATATACTATATTAAAGGAAAGGCGGAAATTCTATGAAACTGCTCGGTAAATATCTGCACGAAGGTCATCATCACGACCACGGAGACGGACATACCCACAGTCACGATAGCGCGGAGCTTGCCGCTCTTTTAGGCTATGCTATCGAACACAACGCGCACCACGCGGAGGAACTTCAGGAGCTTGCGCGGTGTTTTGAGGCGGCGGATTTGCTTGAGGTCGCACAGCAAATAGAAGGAGCGGTAGAAGGAATTCAAACTGCGGTGGATGTGCTTGGAATCGCGCAGTTTATGCTGAACGACAGTAAGGAGGGCAAGTAAAATGTGCTTATCGACTGCAATGCTGCGCAAACGGAACGGCGAACTGGAAGAAATTATGCGCAACGTAAGCAAAGTGCGCGCTGAGCGGGAGATAGTGGTTCTTGTTGATATACTCGGCGAGGAATTTCCTGTCCCCGGAACGATTGCGTATTGCGATCTTGTAAACGGCAAATTAGAAATCGACGAAATTGGCGCTTGACATTTTTAGCAAGCTGTTTTATATTGTTAAATCAAAAAGGGTATTCAAGCCGCCTGCTTCCGTTAGGTTAGCATATGGGCGCGCTTATAAATTAAGTAATTTTATAGAGTGCGGAGAGATAATAAATGGCAAAGTACAAACTAACGCAAAAGGCGTATGACGAAATCATTGAGGAACTGCGCCGGCTGCAAACAACTGAGATGGATGAGGTTACGAGGCGGCTTAAAGAAGCGCGGTCGTTCGGAGATTTGTCCGAAAACAGCGAGTATGATGAGGCAAAAAATGATCAGGGCAAACTGAATTCCCGTATTACGGAATTAACTGATATTCGTGACAACACGGAAATCATCCCGGAAAATATGGTTTCGGAGCGCGTGGTGCTTGGCGTGACCGTTACGGTTCTGAACAAAGCGACTAAGAAAGAAAAGACTTACAAGGTGGTCGGAACGCGCGAAGCTGACCCCCGAACAGGGCTTATTTCGGAGGAATCTCCGATTGGTATCGCACTGCTCGGAAAAGAGGTCGGCGACGAGGTTACTGCGGAAACTCCAGCTGGCACGCTTAATTTCAAGATTTTACGCTTTGAAACGGTAAAGTAAGAGAGCGGATCAAATACGGATTTTGCCCTGCTATACCGTTGCAAGATAAACAAACGCGAATACTACGAAAGGTATGCACAATGAACGAAGAATTAGAGTTATCGGAAATATTACAGGCGCGGCGGGATAAGCTGCGCAGATTTCAGGAGGACGGGCGCGACCCGTTTCTTGTTACAAGGTTTGAGCGCACGTCTCGTGCGCAAATTATAAAAGACAAGTTTGATGAACTTGAAAATACAGATGTTACTATTGCCGGACGAATGATGTCAAAGCGCGATATGGGCAAGGCGTTTTTCTGTGATTTGCTTGACGAGACCGGACGGATTCAGCTATATATTCGTGTAGATGACGTTGGAGCAGACGCGTTTGCGGAATTCAAAAAGTTCGATATTGGTGATATTATCGGTATTTCCGGCTTTGTGTTCCGTACACGCAAAGGTGAAATTTCCGTACACTGCAAGAGTGTGGAATTACTTAGCAAGTCGCTTCTGCCGCTTCCCGAGAAGTTTCACGGACTGAAAGACAATGATTTGAGATACCGCCAGCGTTATGTAGATTTGATTGTAAATCCTGACGTCCGAAGAAAGTTTGAAGTTCGCGCGGCTGTAGTTCGCGCGGTGCGCAGCTATTTTGACTCGAACGGATACTTAGAGGTCGAAACCCCTATATTACAGACTATTTCCGGCGGCGCGGCGGCGCGGC
>JAITQY010000137.1 GCA_031288675.1 Oscillospiraceae bacterium
GGTTTGAAAGTATCTTTTTGACAGCGCTCTTGAGTTCTGCTATACCGCTGAAGTTTACCGAAAACTTCCTGACAGTTTCTCCGAAGCGTTTACGTGGGAAATAACGGTCAAGCAAAGCCGATACGGCGTTCATTACAAGTATTCCGTAAGTCACACCCTCCGGATAGCCGCCCTTAGCGCGTATTGCGACGGTTATTACTCCGCAGCCTATGCCGTAGATGATTTTCGCCGCCGGGTTCACAGGGCTGGTAGTGTAGTCCGTAGCCATAAAGAACGCGCCGAGTATAAGCCCTCCGCTGAAAAGATTCCAAAACACGGAGTCAGCACGGGCAAGACCGCCGATTGGCAACAGGAATGTAATCACCGCGACAGTTCCGAGATATGACGCCGGAACGCGCCAGTCGATTATTCTTCTCCACAGCAGATAACCCGCGCCGATAATCAGCGCAATTGCGCTGATTTCGCCCATACTGCCGCCGATATTGCCGATAATTACATCAAACAGGGAGCTGCTTTCCGGCAGAACACCCTGCCCGATAAATGAAAGCGGCGTTGCTCCGGTCACCGCGTCAGCGGTACTCAGTGAGAAGAAGTTTGGATACCATTTCGGAGCCGCCCAGTTGTTCATAGACTGCGGCCAAGAGAAAAGAAACGCGCGCGCCGCAAGCGCAGGGTTCATAAAATTCTTGCCGATCCCTCCGAAAAGTTGCTTCACAAGTACTATCGCAAAAAAATCACCGACTATCAGCATCCACACCGACAGCGTAACCGGAACGCAAAACGCAATTAAAATTCCGGTGACTATTGCGCTGTAATCGGTTACATCGTTGCTCTTTTTTAACAGTTTGCGGTATCCCCACTCAAAGAAAACACAGGCTCCGGCGCTTACTATCGTCATCACCAGCGCACGGAAGCCGAAGACCCACACCGCCGCGATAAGCGCGGGAATAAGCGCGACAATTACGTCGCGCATTAACTGCGCGGTATCGTTACGCGTCCGCAGATGCGGCGATGAAGTTACTAACAGTTTATCAGGCATATGTCGTTTCCTTTTTTGATTTAGGATCGCAGAAAAGTCTTTGGAAGAGTATATGTCAAGCCAGCAAAGGCAAATGGTTATCTATACGGATACCGCGCTATTTTTTTGCGTCTGCGGCGCGGAGTTTAGCTTTGCCGCTTCGGAACGCCTGTACAAGATTTACTCGTCCCGGACAGATAAATGTACAGCTTCCGCATTCCATACAGTCACTGAGATTCAGACGGCGAAGCACATCAAGTTTGTCCGCGCGCTCGTTCTGGTACATATACAAAGGCTGTAAGCGCATCGGGCAGACCGAAGCACAACGTCCGCAGTGAATACATTTGTTATCGTCCTTTTCGCGCGTTTGATAAGGAAACAGCGCGATTATCGCATTCGTACCCTTAATCACCGGCACGTCAAGATTATATATCGCGTTACCCATCATCGGTCCGCCAAGAAGAACTTTTCTTACGCCGGTTTCCAGTCCGCCCGCCGCTTCAAGAACGTATTTAACCGGAGTTCCCATACGCACAAGAAGATTCTTCGGCGATACGACCGCAGGACCGGAAACGGTTACTACGCGCTCAATCACCGGAATCCCCGTCATAACCGCGCGCCATACACTCCAAGCGGTGTATACGTTAAAAACCACGCAGCCGACGTCAGCCGGAAGTTTCCCCGGCGGTACAAGCCTGCCCGTTACTGCCTGAATAAGCTGTTTTTCCGAGCCTTGAGGGTAGCGCGTGGGCAGTATTGTGATTTTGACGTCTTCAGCGCCGCGAAGCTCCGATTCAAGAACTTTTATCGCGTCATCCTTGTTTTCCTCAATGGCAATGACCGCGCAGTCAAGCTTCAGCGCATACATAAGCGTTCGCACGCCAAACAGCACTTCCGCCGGGTCTTCAAGAAGAGTACGGTGGTCGGACGTGATGTAAGGCTCACACTCCGCGGCATTGATTATCAGCGTATCGGCTTTGCCGATTCCGGTTTCAAGCTTATAATGCGCCGGGAAAGTTGCGCCGCCCATTCCGACTATTCCGGCATTGCGCATAACCTCCGCTACAGCCGCGGAATAGCTTTTGTCAGACGGATCAGGAAGTTCAGCGGGTTTAACGCTCTCGTGCGGCGTATCCCTGCCGTCATTGTTGATAACGACGCTAAGCTCCATACGTCCGTTAGGATGCAGATGTTCCTCGACCGCATCTACCGTGCCGCTTACCGGGCTATGTACATAGCTTGATACGGCTCCGTTGATTTCGCCTATAACCTGCCCAAGTTTAACCTCGTCACCGGGACTTACCTGAGGCTTCGCCTGCGCGCCGATGTGCATTTGAAACGGCACGACAAGCCTTTCCGGCGGAGGCAGGATTCTTATAGTACTATGGCGCGTAAGTTCCTTCCCGTCAAACGGGTGGACTCCGCCGTAAAAAAGATTGTTCAATGAATATCTCCGTAATGCAGCAGATAAAATCGGGCAGTCAAAAGACAACCGTTATTTTGCTGAGCGGCGGCAACAACCTGCACCTCAGCCTACGTTATTATTATACCACAAAAAGGCAGATTTGTCAAGGAGTAATTTTGCGTATAATCGTAAATAAATTATGCAATATCTGGATGAATGATTATTAGCGTATTGCCGCTAAATGACCCGATATCGGGTCATAGTGAATGCCGAGACCGCAAAGACAGAAAGGCAAAACGATTACAAAAACAGCCGCAGAAAAACTCTTCTGCGGCTGTCCAAATCAACGAAAATCAGTTGTATTTGCGGGTACGGTTTTTACGAGCCGCCTCAGACTTTTTGCGGCGGCGTACGCTCTTACTCTGGTAGTACTCCTTTTTGCGCAAATCAGCAAGAATACCGGACTTAGCGGTATTTCGCTTAAAACGGCGCAGAGCACTATCAAGGGACTCGCCTTCTTTAACCCGGACTTCAGACATCTTTCTCACCCCCTTCAGAGTAACGCGGAACATCAATGCAAAAGCTATTTCATTCCAGTTGAGATATTGTACACCACTTTTACGCCCGTGTCAAGTACTTTTTCCGCAAAAGGAAATAAATATTAAAGATTATTGCGGGGCTCCAAAGCATTGTGTGCCGTAGGTTTTCATACTGCCGCCTACCGCCCATCCTGCTCCAAACTCTTCAAAGTCTTCCGCTAATATATTACTGCGGTGTCCGCTGGAGTTTATCCAGCCTTCCATAGCTTCAACCGCGTTTGCAGAACCGGCACAAATGTTTTCTCCCGCCGTCCAATAACTATATCCCTCATTGTCCATACGGTCAAACGGGTCATCGCCGTCCGGGTTGGTGTGGTCAAAAAATTTGCGGTCTGCCATATCCTCACTATGCGCCCGAGCCGCCGCGCCAAGTTTGTTGTTCCAATCCAGTGCGTCCAAACCGTTTTCCTCGCGGAACGCGTTCGTAATCTCAAATATCATCTGCTCCGTTGTTGATACCGAAACTGATGACATATTGCCAACCGACGCCGCATAGTTGCTACCGCCTATATTATCCTTATATATTTTTCTGTCCGAACTGCCTGTCGTGCTGCCCAAAGAGTATACAAACACAACTTTAGAGTTATCAAATTGAACCATCACGAAATTGCCTTTGTTAGTATAATAAAACGCGCTTTCAATCTTTGAATCCTTTATCGTACGATATGGGGCGCCAATCTCGTCTTCTACATCATCAGGCGAATCGCCAATATAAACCCCCAACACATATTGTGATGATTGCACGGAACTGCCGCCGGTTTTGCCGGGCGCCGGCGAGGGGCTTGCCGGCTGCCCTGTAAACGGTGTTTTGCTTAGCTTAACCGTGCGGGTCGCATTATCCCAATCAGCATACACGCCGAATAACTTTCCGACGCCGCGCACAGGAACATATGTCGTGCCCTCGTAAATAATCGGATAAACCACTTTACCATTGGCGTCCGTAAGTGTTTGAACTTCTCCCTCAAGCGCGATGGAAACACCCGGGCAAAGCAAAACCGATATTTCTACATCTCCTGTTGCCGCCAGTACGCCTACTGTAAGGCATACCGTCAGTACTACTGTCAACGCGAATGCAAGGACTTTTTTCATATCTATTACCTCTTTCTATAAAATAAAAATATAACCGAAGAATACTATACCATTATTCTCCAGTTTGTCAAGGATTATTTTCTGACCTGCGTGGAACGCAGTATAAATAAAGCAGCGGGCGTAAGCGTCTCTGCAAGCGGTTGTGAAACTGTCATGATTTATTTCCCTTCCGGCGAAGTGATTTATAATTTTATTGCATAAGATTAGGCTGCAGTTCCAATAAGCGCACGAGACGATAAAGGATTACACAAGCCTGAGCGCGTGTGGCTGTCATAAGCGGCTCAAAGCGGTCGTTTTCCATACCCTCAATCCCTCCGCAACGGTACAGAGCACGAATAGCGTCCTGAGCCCATTCGCCCGCTTCGGATATATCAGTCAGCACGAACGGACGCATAGGTGAAAGCTCCAAACCAAGCGCGTTTGCGGCGCGAACGATCATTGCCGCCATTTGCTCGCGCGTGATTAGCTCGCCGGGGCGGAAAGTGCCGTCGGGAAATCCCTTGATTATGCCGGCAGAACTAAGAGCGTTTACGTCCTCCGCAAACCAGTCACCGCTGTGAACATCAGTGTATAACATACCGGAGGCAGTGTTTCTGATACCGAACACTATGGAAGTAAACCGCGCAAACTGCGCTCTGGTTATAGGCGCATTCGGCGCGAATATGCCGTTGCCAATTCCGGAAAATCCGTAAACGGAGGCGAGATATTCGATTGCAGAGCGCGCCCATTCCGCTTCTGTAAGGTCGGTAAACGTAACAAATTCGTATGCCGCAGGCAGTTCGGGTTCAGCCGGAGATTCGTCAGTAATCGCCGTCTCTTCCGGGTCTTCTTCCGAAGAACCGCCGTCTGAATCTCCGGAATCAATCTCCGGGATTTCCGCTTGGAATTTACACTCCGCCTCAACGCGCGTCAGATGACCGCTTTCGTCCGCTTTGTACGCGGCGGTATCCGAAATGGTTATATTCAAATCGTCACTGCGGTTATCAAAAACCAACGTTCCGAGAGTAACGGCTTTGTGAGCATCGCCAAAGCCGTTATAGTCTGAAAAAACAGCTATCCATACTCCGCCGTTTTGTTCCCTGACAGTAATGACAGGATCAAGCGGATTTTCCGGCGAGCCTTCATAGATGAATTCCCTGAATTCAGCGCCGTTTACGTTTAGGGCGGTAACAAAGAACTCTAATCCTGCAACAGGTTCAGAAACCCGCAGAGTAATGGTTCCGCGCGTTACGTATCGGGCAGTTACCGCTGAATTTACCGCAAGCGCCGCCATAGTCACCGAAAGAGTAACCGCCAAAGTAATGACTATGTATAAACTCTTTCGGAGCTTCATAAGCGGGTATCTCCCGGTAGTGTAAAATAATAGATTGATTGCTATGATTATACCAATTCACCGTAAGCTTGTCAATGCCGGAAAAAATATTTTGTTTACATTCGCTGCTGAGTGTGTTAAAATCCAATTCATGCGGTTTGTAAGATATGCAAAGGCTCTGAAGCCTATTATTATATTTATTATTTTAGGAATATTTTGCACATACTCCACCGAGTGCGCCGCGAACGGCACTTGGCTGCCGTGCGTCGGATTTTCGGGCTTCTTAGGGGAGTTTGCAATTTGTTTAGCAGCGCTTTCGATATTATGGCTGTTTACCCGTCAGATGTGGACGGCATTTCTGACGGTGTGGATAATTGGATTTATTTTTGCGTGTGTAAGCTGGTTCAAATACTCGGTGCGCGGGGTAGGGCTAAGCATCTTTGACCTTAAATATGCGTTCACAATAATCGGATTATCCGGCACTGATAACCTTAATTTTTCGGGAATCACCGGTTGGATTTTTATCATTGCCGCTGCGATAACTCTGTTGCTGAAGAAAAACAAGAAACTTATCAGGATGTTTACAATAGACAGGGAATTTATAGCGCGCCGCTGGGTAAGTAGCGCGGCAGCTCTGCTGATATTTCTTCCGGTTATGAACAAAAATGCGTTTTGGTTCAACTTTGCGTCGTCGTCAGAAGCGGCTCCGTCGGAAATCGCCGTGCCTAAGGATATGCCTCCAGCCCAGTCGGACGTACCGTATGTGAGCAAGACGAGCGTCGAGTATTTTTTGAATAAACTTGATGAAGTTGACGCGCTTTATCCTGTTACAGAGCTGGCAGAAACGCCGGACGTTATTGTGATATTAAGCGAGTCGTTTTGGGATTTTTCAACTACGCCGAGCATTGCGCTGTCGGAGGAAATCACGCCGAATTTTGAAGCGTTAAAAGGTGAAAGCTATTTCGGTACGATGATGTCGCGCACTTTTGCCGGAGGGACCTGCGGGGTAGAGTATGAAGTTCTTACCGGGAATATAATCCGTTATCTTGGTATTCAGGATATTTCCTATGACACTATGGTGACTAAACCGACCGATACGCTTGCGACGCTGTTTAAGCAGCGCGGTTACAGCACAGTTGCGATGCACAGCTACGACGGAGACTTTTACGGGCGGAACAAGGCATTCCCGATGATGGGATTCGATAAATTTATTACTCGTGAAGATATGCAGAATCCGGTTATCAGCGGACGCTTTATAGGCGACAGCTATTTTACAGAACAAATAATCGCGGAACTTAACGAGTCTCCCGCTGATGCGGAATATCCGGAAACGTCAAAATTTATTTTCGCCATCACTATGGAGAATCATCAGCCATATGACGCAGACCGCTATAGCTCCAATACGGTAACTCTGCTTGATACGGCAATGCCGAATAAACTGCGTAAGGCGGCGCAAGCATACGCGCGCGGCATAAAAAACGCGGACGCGGCGCTTAAAAAGCTGACTGACTATCTGCGGGAACGCGAGCGTCCGGCGGTTATATTATTCTTCGGCGATCATCAGCCGTTCCTTGCGCCGGAATACGGGCTTTACCGGTATACCGGACAGATGACCAGCCGGAATGAACTTAACGCAGAACAGGCGGAGAGCATTTTGAGTACTCCGTTTATAATTTGGTCGAACTATAAATCTAATGCGGCAGATCTCGGCATCGTCAGTTGCGCGGGACTTGGAAACGAATTGTTGAATTATATAGGCGGCGCTAAACCGCTTTGGTATCGCTATCAGGATTACGTCCGCGAATATGAATTCGTGTACGACAGCCGCGAGCTGTTATTTATCGACTCTAATGATAACATATACGATAAACGTCCGGCGTCATTTAATGAACCTGCGCGAATCTATAGCCGGCTTCAGTCAGAGCTGTTATCCGGCGAAGGAGAAATTTACGGTAAATTAAAAGAGGCTCACTAAAACTATAAGGCATCATTTTATTTCCGAATTATTTATAAATGATTTTCGCCGATTTGTCTCACACCTTTGGCATTTTTGCATATGACGTGTCGGAGGTGATATTTTTGATACCGGACAAATTGCTCTTACGAAGATTAGATAACGCGTTTAGGTATGCGAGGGTAATCGAATACACGCCGGACACCAAGATAGTAATTTTCAGCGACTGTCATAGGGGAACCGGGGATTATAACGATTTATTTGCGCAGAATCACAATATTTACTATGACGCGGTACGGCAGTATTTTAACTACGGATACACTTATATAGATCTCGGCGATTCGGCAGATTTATGGCTGAACCGAAAGATAGAGCCGATAATCGAGGAATATACGAATATCTACGAACTGCTGAACGAGTACTACAATGAGGGACGGTATATCGTAGTTCACGGCAACCCAGAGCAGCCGTTGTTCCCGGGATTGCAGGTACACGAAAGCGTCATTCTGCGCGATAGTTACGGCAATGAGATTTATATGACGCACGGACATCAAGTTGATCCGATAAGCAGCGTCTTTTGGAGATTAGGGGAGTTTCTTGTGCGGTATATGTGGCGTCCGTTAGAGTCACTGGGAATCAAGCAGCCTATGGGGACCGCTGAACACCGTATGAAGAAAAAAGAAACCGAACCTCGTCTTATTGAGTGGTGTAAGCAGAGAGGCAAAGCCCTTATTGCCGGTCATACTCACCGTGTGCGCTTCCCTAAAGACGGCGAACCGGAATATTATAATGTCGGAAGTGGTGTCCGTCCGAGGGCAGTAACGGCTATAGAGATAGAGAGAAGCGGGATATCCCTTGTCAAATGGTCGGTTGAATCGCGCGATGACGGAACGCTGTGTATTGCCAAAACAGTTATAGACAGCCGGACGGTTTCACTGCGGTAACTTCACAGTTTGAATCAGATATGTGCGTCCGCGCTCGCAAACGACGCGTTCGGAAAGTATGTCAAATCCGCTTGACCTCAGAAAGTCTAAAAGTTCTATTTGTTTGGTTTGCGGCTGAAGTATCAGCAGCTTACCTCGAATCTTATCGGGTGAAGCTTCAAGGATATCACGTATGCTCTCGCCGCCCATTCCCGCTATTACAGCGACGTCAAACACATCGCCGTCAATTGCTTTAATACCGTCAGAAACCACGCACCTGACTTGCTCCGGCACGCAATGAACCCGAGCCGTCTCGACGGCTCGGGCTATGCACTTTGGCGAAATATCAGCCGCAATAGCTGTATTTATTATTCCGTGTAAAATAAGCCACACCGGCAGAAGCGCGTTGTCCGTTCCTACGTCAAGCAATCGTGAGCCGCGCGGAATAAGCTCCGCAATAGCTTTCAGCCGTTTAGGGATTCTCAATCTCTACCGTACGCGTACGGTACAGCTGTACGAGGAACCGTTCGCCGTTACCGTTACTTTGCAGGTACCTTTAGCTACAGCGGTGACTACGCCTTTTTCGTCTACAGTAGCAACGTTTGTATCGCTTGAATAATACACCCAATCAGTAGAACCATTGAATTTAAGCGTGAATTTTTCCTTTGAGGACGCTTTAATAGTTACGTCCGAATGGCTAAGCCCTGTGCCGCCCTGTACTGTACCGCCGCCTGCATTTCCGCCTGCCGCACCGCTTGACGTTCCGCCGGAAGCAGGAAGATTCGGGTCATAGACCGTAACGGTAGCGACCGCGAATTTGTCCCCTGTAGTTGCCGTAAAATGAACTTCTCCGGGCGCGACCGCCGTAACTAATCCGCTTACAGGATTAACTGTAGCAATAGCCTCGTTATCTGAACTCCACGTGATAATGGATTCCGCTTCGGCAGGTGTAAGGATCGCTTTAAGCTCATACATTGCGCCTACCGGCAGTTGGAATCCGGTATTATCTATAGCAATACTCTCTACCGGAATGTCATTTGTAACCGGAGCCGTTTCTTCCGTGCCTTCCGGCGGCGACGTCAGTTCCGTAATGCCTGAAGAGTCAGACGGCGAAGTCGTCGCTTCGGGCAGATCAGACTGATGCTTAATGCTGAAAACGACTACGATAACAGCCGCAATAACGATTATTGCAAGAATAACAGCGCCTCCGATAGTGCGCGAATTCGAGGTAATTCCGGTGCGCTTTGCCGTAGCCGGGCGCTTAGCGCCGCAATAGGGGCATTTGCTTTTGCCGGATGAGTAAGTATTTCCGCAGCTTTCGCACTTGATTATATTCCGATTATCCATATGCGCAACCTCCATATTCCAATTTTCCTGTTTACATATTACCCGATAGTATGACATTTGTCAAGTGTTTTCTCTATAATTTTTTGTAAACATTGACTTGGCGCTTTGAAAATGGTATAATAAGTATCATCGGCTAAGACCGCAGCGGCAAGATTGTTTATGTATTCGCCGCTAAATAAATATTTTATCAGGGAGCTAATATATGCAAAGTACAATATACACGATACCGCTGCACGACGCTTTTGACGTTCCGGGGGAATGCCCGTTTTGCTCGATTCAAGAGAAGATTGAGACCGAAGCTACTGAGTACGCGCTTGGTCCGGCTATGATGGAACCCGATACGCGGATTGACCTTAACAAACGCGGATTCTGCCGGAAACATTTTTCGGCGTTAGCTCAGCGGAAGAATAAGCTCGCGCTTGCGTTAGTTCTTGAAACCCGTTTGGCTGAGATACTGCGCACCGGTGAGGACGCGCTTTCCGGAGAATGTTTTGTTTGTAATCGTACAGAACAGCATATGAAACGGTATTTATCAAACGCAGCGTATATGTTTCTCAACGACGCGTCATTCCGCATGAAGTTTGAAACGCGTGAACGGTTCTGTCTGCCGCACGTCAAGCAACTGCTTGAAATCTCCAAAAAAGAATTGAAACGCAAACAGTACGCAGAGCTTCGTACAGCCGTATTCACTGTGCTGCAACGGGACTTGAACGCATTGCGGTCAGACGCGCGTAAATTTGCTGATAGTTTTGATTACCGCAATGCCGGAAAAGAGCTTGGCGCAGAGAAAGACATTCTTAATCGTGCGGAACTTGTGATGTGATACAACTCTTATACGAAACTGCGACCGTTTTTATCAAATATGCCTGTACGAATAATATCCGCATCGCCGTGACCGAGTTCGGCGGCTACTAACGCCGGACTTATATCCGGAGGGAGTAAAAATTCTAAAGTACACTGATCTATCAGCCTCATCTGAGCGCGTTTTACCGTAATCGTTTTCACGTTGTCTGATTTTGTTCGCTTCTCAAACGTAACACCGTCTTCGGGAACAGCCCACTCTCCGTCTTTAACGGTTGCCTGTGACATTACCGCAAATATATCAGCCGGTTTCATTGCCGGAACACCTGCGCGGATAATTTTGATTCCTTGCGGAAGACAAGGATTAATACGTTCAGGCAGGAGAAGAAACGAGCCGACTTCTGTCTCAAACGTTACATCTAACACATCATAGACACTTTCCTGACCTGTTGGAAGCGGAAGTAGCCCTGCCATTATGGGGTGCGGATTAAAGCCCTCGCTATGCGCAACAGCAATTTCGGCACGGTTGAACGCTCTCCGGAACACGCGCATTAGGTCAAGATGCGATATATAACGCGTCTTTCCGGTTTTAGAAAAAAATAATCTGCATTTACGCATAAGAAACTCCGAATTAGTAGGTGTTAATAAACTTGATTTGCCGTAATGAAATCATTACAATTGAAACGCGTTTTCCCATAACGTATAATCGAAAAACTCATCCCATGCCTGAAGTCCTTTGGAGTTGCGGGCAACTTCTAATATTGCCGGAGCGATCTCCTGTCCGGACGCCGCTAAAATCCACTCCACACGGCTAACCTGAGGTTCGTGCCAGCTGAATTTAATGTTTTTATTGCCGCGTAATTTGTCGCGCAGCAAATTTATTTTCCGTGTGAATTCTTCAACGCTGTTTTGCTCACACTCGGCGAATGGCGTGCGCGGTTTAGGAACAAAACACGCCGTGCTGACGGTTATCCGCGGTGCTTGTTTTTTATTCGCTGCAAATTTTTTCCACTGCCCAAGCACCGCAAAGGTAAGGTCGGCGATTGCCAGCACGTCCTCATCGGTCTCTGTAGGAAGTCCGATCATAAAATACAGCTTTACCGATGATTGACCGCCCTCGAACGCCGCGCGGCAGGCAGAGAGTATATCGTCCTCAGTGAGGTTTTTGTTTATATAATCACGCATGCGCTGAGAGCCTGCCTCCGGCGCAAACGTAAGACCGCTGTGACGCGTTCGGCTGATTCGCCGCATAAGCTCCGGGCTAAAACTGTTTGCCCGAAGCGACGGGAGCGACAGGTTAATGTGACGCGGTTCACAATAATCAAGCAGGCGTTCGGCAAGCTCGGCAAGCTGAGGATAATCGCCGGTAGACAAGGATGCGAGATTAAGTTCCTGCGCTCCGGTGTGCTTCAGTACATCGACCGCTTGACTGACAAGAGTGTCAACGCTCTTGTTCCGCACAGGAGCGTTAATAAAACACGCCTGACAGAATTTACATCCGTTGCCGCATCCGCGCGCGATTTCTATTGTCGCGCGGTCGTGCGTGACCTCCATACTTGGCACGACCGGCGCGGTCGGGAATGGCGCGGAATCGAAATTCTTCACGGTACGCCGCTTATACTCATTACGAAGCGACGGCACGTACACGCCCTCTATCTTGGCAGCCTCTGACAAGTATTTTTGTTTGCTGCGTTCTGTGCGGTACAGGTCAAGAAGTTCGACGATAACATCCTCGCCGTCTCCGTAAACACACAAATCAACGAACGGAGCGATAGGTTCCGGATTTGCAATACAGGCTCCGCCCGCGATAATCAGCGGAGCGTCTGCGCCGCGCTTGTCCGCATACGGCTCAATTCCGGCAAGCTCCAACATAGAAAGCATCGCATGGTAGCTCATCTCGTATCCGAGAGAAAATCCAACTATGTCGAATTTATTTAGAGCGTCACCGCTTTCTAACGCGAACAGCGGCATATCGGCGTTACGCAGTTCATGCGCCATATCGACCCATGGCGCAAAGCAGCGTTCGCAGCTTGCGTAAGGCAAATCGTTTACGATTTTGTAGAGAATCTGAATCCCGAGATTCGACATTCCTATTTCGTATACGTCCGGAAAACAAAGCGCGAACTTAACCTCCGCGCCGGTTTTAATGATTTCCCCGAATTCTCCGCCGACGTACCGCGCCGGCTTCTGAACCCGCTGGAGTATGCTGTGTAGTGTATTATTCATAATCTGAATATAACACATCTTCGCAAGCGTTGCAAGAGGGAAAATAGCGGCTCGGAAATTTGCCGGTTGATGGCAGCGAAGTTATACTGTATATTATTGGAGAAACGGATTAAGTCACATTCTGCGCAACGGGGATCAAGCATCAACGAAAGAAATTACACCAACATTAAGACGGCAGCTTATTAACGTCATATTTAAGATTTTGGAAAATACTGTTCAAGATTGCATTTAGTTGCCGCAGCTCCGCTTCAGGATACCGCTATATTCTTCTTGCCAGCCGCAGAAACGCTTTTTCGGCAAGGTTGCGCAGCAGATACAGAGGATTGTTCAGTGAAATCGGTCGGACAAGTATAGACGTACATCCGCATTTATTCGCGCCGAGCGTATCTGTAAGAAGCTGGTCGCCGACCAACGCGGAGGTCTGCGGAGCCGCGCCGCAAGCTTGTATCGCGGCAAGGATATTCTCCGGGCGCGGCTTTTTCGCGTGTTTGATATAATCTACGCCGAATTGCTTCGCGAACAACCCCGCACGGGGCTTTTTAGTATTCGAGACGATAAAAACAGTGATACCTGCGTCGTTAAGAGACTTTTTCCATTCTATCAGCTCGCGGCTCGGCGGCTTGCCGCCATAAGGAGCAAGAGTATTATCCAAGTCGCACATCAGCAATATTATGCCTCGTGACGTCAAAAACTCCGGAGTAATATCAAACACTCCGTCAAAAATATAGTCGGGTTTTAATTTGTTAAGCATAATATTAGTAGTCGTGAGTCAAGAGTGGACGATGGAAACGAGAAACGTTAATCATTAAATATTAGTCATTAATCATTACGCAAGTATTATAGCACAAAGTTTCTGATTTGTCAAGAGTTTATTTGCGTGTAATCGTAAACAAATTGTGAACGCTACGGGCGAACATCTATTCGCCCGTACTATGACGTCTAACGTTTACAGATTTAGTTCTGTACGGCTGATTAAGTCGTTCTGAGCGCTGATGTGCAGCTCAACAAAGTAACTGCTGAATCCTGCTACACGTACGACAAGGTCTTTGTACTTGTCGGGATTCTTCTGAGCATCGTGCAGGGTTTCCGCGCTGACAACGTTAATCTGCATCTCCATTCCGCCCGTCTCAAAGTATGTCTGAATAAGCTCGGACAGTTTCTTTACGTCCGCTTCAGTCTTAACGGTTGACGGACTGAACTTCATATTCAGAAGAGTACCGTTGGAGTACTCAACCTGATCAATTACTGATACGGAGTCCAGAACAGCAGTCGGTCCCTCTTTGTCCATCTGCTGGAGCGGACTGATACCGTCTGCAAGCGGAACGCCCGCTGGGCGTCCGTCCGGAGTAGCGGCGGTCATCTCTCCGAACATTACGTTCGTAGTAACCGGATACAGCCCCGCCGCGTAACGTCCGCGCGGTCCTGTACAGGCGGTAACGGCGTCAGCAAACATCTTTGCGCCCCACTGCGCCCACTGGTCAACTTCCGGATTAGCATTGCCGTAATGCTCCGCCTTGTATTGAATATAGCGGTGAAGCTCATCATAACCGTTCCAGTTGTTCATCAGAGCGTCGTAAAGTTCACGCGCCGTACATTTTTTTGTATCAAAGCAAAGGTGCTTTATCATATACAGGCTGTCGGCGATATTGCCGATGCCGACGCCTGCCATACCGCAGCTGTTATACTTCGCGCCGCCGTACATTACGTCTTTGCCTTTTTCCATACAGCCAGCCATAGTAGCGCTGACGAGCGGAAGCGGCAGAACATCGCGCGCCACGTATTCAAAGTTGTTGATGTTCATTGCGTGCCACTTGACGAAGTATTCGGTCTGCGCTTTGAACGCGTCAAGCACATCATCAAACGTCTTCATATCGTACAGGTAACCGGTCGGCAGTCCGACCTGATTCGCAGATACGCTTGAACCCTCGTTAACGTCCCAAATCCCGCTGCCCGGCGGCGTAACGCCGTTGTTAAGACCGATCCACAGCGCCGCGACAAGGTTGAGATAGCTTACCGTTCCCGTACCGCCGCACGCCGGCCATTCGTCCCCTGTACCGCCGGGTTCGACGCACCCTATCGGGCTGTAGTTGCGCGCGTCTTCTAAACTGAACCCGCGCTTCATAAGGGCAGGGATAATGACCTCGTCATTTTCAAACGTCGGAACTCCGCCGCAGATTTTGCTGGTTTCAATAGCCGATTCCCACAACTTTGCCGGAGTGCCTTTGTGAATACGCAGGCTATGCGGCGGATCGTGCAGTTTCATACGTCCCATAGATTGCAGAAGCATATACGTAACGCGGTTGCTTGCGTCGCTTCCGTCGCGCTTTACGCCGCCGATCGCAATGTTCTGACCGCTGGTATAGCCCGGATTAGACTGTGTCGCGCCATAACTCCACGGTTTGTTCATTTCCGCGACTTTCAGCAGGAACAGGTCAACAAGCTCTTGTGCGTATTCCTCCGTCAGCGTACCGTTCTCAATATCACGGTCGAGGAAATCGCCGAGATACTGGTCTACGCGTCCGAAGCTGATTCCGTGCATATTAGCGTCAAGACACAGGGCGGTCTGGTACATAAAAAGGCACTGTATCGCTTCAAGGAAGTTCCGCGCCGGCTTTTCGACCGTCCAATTCAACGCCTCCGCCATACGCGTAAGTTCCGCCTTGCGCTCCGTATCCGGTTCACGCACGGCAAGTTCCTCAGCGGCGGCGGCATAGCGCTTCGTAAGGCGGATAATGCCGCCGCAGACGATAGCCACCGCGCGGTAGAAGTTGTATTGCTCCATAGTGTTATCGGGCATTCCCGCCGCGACAATCTCTTCGCACTTCGATTGCGCTTCGTCACGAATCGCCGCAAAACCTGTCCTTATGGCTTTATCGTATCCGGTCACAAAATGCCCTACCGGCGTATCGCAAACGGTCATTTTCCCGAGCATAGTAACGCCGTTGAAGTCGTGCGCGGCGTACTCGTCAATCAGGTAAGCCGTAGCTTTGCTGTTGCAACATTCGCCCTCCCAGTAGTCACACGTAGACATAAAGTATTTTTCGTCCTCTTCGCTGATGACATAGGGGTCGATGTCACGTGTACGTATCGTGCCGTTTCCTATTTCAGCTTTAAGGAAGTTTACAGCGTTTTCCGGATAAAGGGCCGCCGCGCGGAACTTTGCGCTCTGCGCGCCTACTATAACGTCGCCCTCGTCAATGCGCACGGGAATATACTCGCAAATTTCGGCAAACGCTTTTGCGCGGCGCAGAATTCCGGTAAGCTCCGGATGCGACTTGTAAAAGTCGGTGATAATCTTGTAGCGCGCAAGACAAATTTCCGGCTGAACAGACCGGTATAGCTCGCGCTTCTTTTGTACGCGCGTTGAAATGGGAGCTAATTTCCAAGCCATTATTGATACCTCCTGCGAATTATTCTTATTAAGTACAGTATACTCCATCATCGGCAGAAATGTCAAGAATTTTTTTGAGCGCCCTTGACTTTTGAATTTTGTGTGATAAAATGGAATTGTAGAAATTTGATTCAATTCGGAGGATAATATAATGGAGTTATTTGAAGTGATTATAGAGGGTTCCGGGCGGCATTTACACGTAACGCGCGAAACGCTTGATACGCTGTTCGGCAAGGGATTTGAGCTTGTGCCGAAGAAAGACCTTTCACAGCCGGGGCAGTATGCTTCTGAGCAGAAAGTTGACCTCGCCGGACCTAAGGGAACTATCAAAGGCGTTACTATTGTCGGACCTTGCCGCCCGTACAATCAGGTGGAGCTTAGTATGGCGGACGCGCGTCCGCTCGGTATTGATCCACCGATTCGCCTATCCGGAGATTTAGCGGGTTCCGCGCCGGTAAAGCTTGTAGGTCCTGCCGGCGAGGTTGACCTTACTGAGGGCGCGATTATTGCCAAGCGTCACCTGCACGTTTCCGCCGAAGACGGAGAGAAGTACGGCATTAAGGACAAGGATATGGTACTGCTTAAAGTCGGAGGGGAACGCGGGCTTACCTTTGACGAGTGTCAGGCGCGCGTCGGTACTACCCACGCGACCTATGTTCACCTCGACTATGACGAAGTCAACGCTATCGCCGGCGTCACTAAGGCGACTGTGGTTAAAAAATAAGTTAACAAAATGTTTACTGTTAGGCGTGTTTGCCCTCTTGACAAATACGCCTAATTTTGCTATAATGCAGAGGTAATAAATTAATATCGCTATCATATATTTCCTGTCTACTAACGTCAAACTATTAATTATCGGAGGAACATATTATGTCAGCACGAAACGGCGGCAAATTCGACCACCTGTTTTTTGAGCTATCCGAGCCTTACACCGGTTTCCGCGGCGAAGCCGACATTCCGGGCAGCACATACTCACTGAAGTATAAGCAGATTACCGCCCCCGGCACGGAGGTTTCCGGACTGTACCGCACGCGCGAGGAAGAATATTTTATGTTTCTTGGCGGTGCGCTGCCGGATGTATTCAGCAGCTGGGACGCCGAAGCCGAGCTTCAGGTTGGACCTAACGACAAAGAACTGACGACGCTTACTATCACCAAACCAAGCGTAGTCCGTATACCGCGCAATTGGATGCGCGGCAACGTCAGGTTCACTAAAGTAAACAAGCCGCTTGTGTACGAGACCGCTTTACTTGCCGGCACATACGAGACTTTCAGTAACCCGTCACCCTACCCCGCTCCGCTTATTACGGCGGAGGGAGATGTACTGACGGTTCAGGATTTAGTTTGTGAGCTTCCGCTTGAAACTACCGAATGGGGACCGTGGTGTCCGACGCCGCAGGCGTATTTCCGGGGTACGACATATATGAAAGAAGCCGGACTGCACGTAGGCTATCAGGTATTCACAGGGGACTTCCCCATGGAGGACGGTCATATGCACCAAGGGGAGGAATATATCTTCTTCCTCGGAGGCGAAACGGGTAAGGACGGACTTATTGATGTGTTTGATTTCCGCGGCGTTATTGAATTCTATATCGGAAGTCATCCGGACAAAATGGAGCTGCACCTGCTTGACAAGCCGACAATTGTACGTCTGCCCGCCAACATTTGGCACAGCCCCATAAACTTTACAAAGGTCGGCGGCAAAATACAGTTTATGGCGACGTGGCTTAACGGCACGTGGGGTACGATTACGCGCCGCGAGAACGCGGACGGCAGCAAGTATTTCAATTATATGGGCGACGATATGCGTATGTGCGTGCTGAACCCGGAAAAACGCTGTACGCTCTGTACCAAGTGTTTCAAAATGTTTGCCGAAGGCACTTTCCGCCCGGGCGATAATCTTTCCGCAAAGGCGGATGATATAAAGCAATAGTGCTTCCCGGCGTCTCATCAAATTGATCTCAGGAGGAATATCCAATGCAAAAGACCCTAATCAAAGTAGACGGAATGTCCTGCAAACATTGCGTAAAAGCCGTTACAGACGCTGTAAAAGCGCTTAACGGAGTTAAGGCGGTCAAGGTTGACCTTGACGCAGGAACTGCTGACGTAGAGTACGATACGGCGGCGGTCACGCTTGAGTCAATCAAAGCGGCAATCACGGAAGAAGGATACGAAGCGGCGGCATAAGCCTGATTTGACACGCTATGAACAGGGCGGGCGCTATCCCGCCCTTTGTGATTACTTTGTCCGGGCATTTACAAAAAACTCTTGATTTTTTGAGAAAATGGTAGTACAATACAAGATGTTGAATAAATTCAAGGAGAACGCACAATATGGAAGATAAAACGCTAAGCGTTGCCGCAGACGAAAAGGATGAAGCCGTCGGACACAAAATGAAATGGACAGGCTTTGTAGAAACGACCCTCGTGGACTTTTTCTCCGCGTATAAATTAGAAAAGCTAACTGTCGAGGACGGCAACGGAAATAAGGCTAAGCTAAGTTTACTTAAAGATAACGGCATCAAAATCGAATTATCCTCAGTGAGTGTAATATAACATTGCGGGGAGATAACAAAGATATGCGTAAAGTTAAAATTCAGGTCAACGGAGTTCAGCAGCTTGCCGAACAGGATGCGGAGAATTTTGAATTGCTGACCGACGGCAGATACGCCCGTACTGAAGACGGCGACAGCGTATTCACTTACCGTGAGTCCGAAATTACCGGAATGGGCGATACGACGACGACGTTCCGCATAGGCAAAAACGGAGTTATAACGATTGCACGCGAAGGTGAATACAATTCCGTTATGCGCTTTGAACACGGCAAAAGCGACACAACGATGTATAATACTCCGTTCGGCGCGCGCGCGCTTGCTATCAGCACGCGCAAAGCGAAAGCTGATTTTGACAATAACGGCGGAGTTCTGGAACTGGAGTACTCTCTTGACGCTGGGCATATGTTCGTAAGCAAGAGTAAGCTGAATATAGTAGTCAGTAAAGAATAGTAATCGGAAGGCAGATGTTTGAGCCAAGCCCGCGATGATTGAGGGCACAGGAAAATAACTTTTTATGAAATTATTAGCGATCGACGGAAACAGCATACTCAACCGGGCGTTTTACGGAGTGGCGCGTCCGCTGATGAACAGCGCCGGAATGCAGACTCAGGCGGTATACGGGTTCATTACCATTATGCGGCGGTATATTAAAGAAGACTCCCCGGATAAAATTGCGGTTGCGTTCGACTTAAAAGCTCCGACATTTCGTCATAAGATGTACGACGGATATAAAGCGTCGCGTAAGGGAATGCCTGACGAGCTTGCGGCTCAGCTTCCGTATATCAAGCGCGTTCTGATTGCTATGGGAATTTCATGCTTTGAGGCTGAAGGCTTTGAGGCGGACGATATACTCGGCACATTCGCTGAGCAATCGGCGGCGAATCTCTCGGAATGTGAGATACTCACCGGCGACCGCGACAGCTTACAGCTGATTAGTTCTAACGTTACGGTTCGGCTCGTCAAAGGCAAGAGCGACAGCCTATTATATGACACGGCGGTATTTGAATCGGAATACGGCTTCGTTCCGGAATATCTTGTCGACCTGAAAGCTCTGATGGGCGATAGCAGCGACAATATTCCGGGTGTTAAAGGCATCGGGGAAAAGACGGCGCTGGAGCTTATACGCACTTACGGTTCACTTGACGGAGTATACGGTAATACCGGTAATGTCAAAGGCGCGCTGAAAACCAAACTTGAAACCGGTAAGGATATGGCGTATTTGTCGTACAAACTCGCTAAAATTGAAAAAAATGCGCCGGTCGAATGGACGCAAGCCACGATTGCTAACCCTGAACCTAACGACGAGGAGCTTTACCGGCTGTTCAGCGAACTGGAATTCAAAACACTGATAAAGACCTATGACTTAAAGCCACCGTCCGGTGAAGAATACCAAGAAACAATCGGCGAACCGGCGGATGATATAGCGCGCTATCTTTTAGACCCGATAGACAAACGACCGGTAGATAAAGTCACTGCGGAACGCTTACTGCGCGAGTATGGAATGTGGGAGCTGTATACTGACATAGAGCTTCCGCTTGCTCCTATACTGCGCGAGATGGAGCAAACCGGATTCCGCGTGGACAAAGAGGCGCTTGCCGCTTACGGCACGGTCTTGGAGCGCGAAATTAACAAAATCGCTCTTGAATGCTTTAAGCTCGCGGAACGGGAATTCAACCTGAACAGTACAAAACAGCTTAGCGAACTGTTATTCGGACGTTTTGGGATAACTCCTCCGCCGTTTGTAAAAAAGCTTAAAAACGGCTCGTACTCTACAGACGCGGAGACTTTAGAGCAGCTTCAGGACGCTCACCCGATTGTGCCGCTTATACTCGGCTACCGTAGGGCGGCAAAAATCAAAAGCACCTATATAGACGGACTTCTGCCTTTGATTGACGAAAACA